>JAITDV010000634.1 GCA_031282385.1 Planctomycetaceae bacterium
GGTTAGAGAAAAGGTCTAATTGATTAGCATCATATTAAGCGGCATTTTAACAATTCAAAAGGCGAAAGATAATATTTTAAATTTCAAATTTTAGAGATTCACTATTAGAATTCGCAGGTGTGAGCCTTCATAACAAGAGACCGAAAAAGCAAGAAATAAATTTCCTCTACCCAAATACAAAACAATCAGAAAAATTTTTTCGAGAATTATGTTAAAATTGCTTAATCCGATTGCTTTAAATTTTTTGTCTTTTTTGCTTCCAATTTTTCTGATATATTTTCTTAAATCGCGACCTCAACGAATAATTGTAACAACAAATATATTCTGGATTGCGGTTATAAACCGGAATCGGATACGTTATATTTCTACGCGTCGAGTATTTTATTTTTTATCTTTTTTATTGAGTTTGTTTTTTGTGTTGTTGTTGGTTGCGGCAGCGGTTGATCCGGTTTACCAGAGGGGCAATGACCAAACTGATACGGATTTAGATAACTACACTAATTTAAATATCAAAAACAGTTCCGACAAAATTTATAACAACATTGCAATAACACGTTTTCAATCGCGATTATCATTTGTAGATTTATCGTGTTATGAGTTGTTTATTGAGTTATGTAATTTTGGTGATACGATAGTTGAAACGCGGTTAAAAATTTTTGTTGGGGATTTGGCAACGGATGTGATTTCAGTTTTGTTAAATCCGTATGAGGTTAAGCCGTATTTTATCAATGGCGAAATAAGTCAAGCAAGAATTCTTGATACGAAAGATACAAACGGAGATATTGGTTTGATTGTTCGCGGTGAAATTGATGTTCACGATTCTTTTGAGGCGGACAATGTAGCGTACACGATTTTGCCGCCGCCGATGTTGCGGAAAATTTTGTACTTCGGCGAAGACAATTTTTTTCTGATAAATGCGTTAAAATCTTGTCTGCCATCGTCGCAACATCAAACTAAATTTGAGCGGATTATGAAAATTCCTGATGTTGTACCGTTGAATTCAGTTTTGGTCATCAATCGTAACATACCGCCAAAGTTACCAGTTGGCAATTTAATGATTTTTGAACCGCAAAACGGTTGTGATTTGTTTGGAGTTGATGGATTATTTTCGGCGCCGTTAGTTATCGGATTTGAGTCCGGCAATTCGCAGTTGATAAAATTTACACAATTTCAGGGCAAAGAATTATCAGGTGTAAGTAAGCTAAATTTACAAAAGTTATATAATAACAAAACGCCTGAAATTTTACTTGCAACAGTAGAAAATTATCCTGTTTATTTATCTTGGAATTTTCGTAACCAAAATACATCAACAAATATTGATTCGATAACACAGACAACAAATTCAGAATCGGCGTTAAGCCGGATATTGGTTTTTAATGCTGATATTTCGCGTGGAGATTTAGTGTTGCAGACATCGTTTCCAATTTTGGTTGGTAATATGTTGAATTATTTTCGCGGTACG
Source organism: Planctomycetaceae bacterium (assembly GCA_031282385.1). Lineage (GTDB taxonomy): Bacteria > Planctomycetota > Planctomycetia > Pirellulales > Thermoguttaceae > WRKP01. The sequence continues at coordinate 1,463 of JAITDV010000634.1, forward strand.
GATAATGAACCGATACGAAATTATTGTGTTGGTGAACGTGTAACATTGAGAAAAGAAATCACATCGGATTGGGTAATGATAAAATCGCCTTCCGGTAAATCAAAAATTTTGCCTGTTCATGCAGATTCTAATTCTGCAAAACGTACAGTGTATATCAACAAATTAATTGAGATAGGCGTTTATGAAATTTTTGAAATTACCGATAACGACATGAAATCAATAGAGTCAGACAAATCAATCCGTTTGATTGACCGGTTAGCGTGCAATTTTGACAGAGGTAAAGAGAAATTTGCAGACGATGGACAAGTTAGCACGGCGACGCCGGAGAAATCAGTTTTACGAATTCATGCAAATAATCAGCAATCAATTTATGATACCAATAATTTTCAATTGTGGTTTTTGTTTACAATTTGTGCATTATTTTTGATGATTTGCGACTGGCATATTTCACGCCGAATTTAACTCGACGAATTCAAAAGGCGTTAAAGGTTAGATTGAAATGATACAAACTCGGTTTTCATTTTTTAAGGGACATAAACATCAAAATGTAATTTTACAAACTGTTCACACTTTAAATTTCATTTGCCGCCTGCTTACCTATCGGACAGCATGCTTTTACGCTCTTGAGTTCCGCAATTTATAGTACGAACAGTATAACATGACAAACTCGAACACAACTATTCAAAATCGACAATTCAAGAAGTATGAACTTTAGACCTTTTCTCTAACCTAAAAATACATCAATGCAACAAAAAACCTACAACGAAAAAACCGCCTTTAACTCCTCCGAGACCACCCCTAACCCCTCCGAAGGAGGGGAATAAGAAGAGGTCTCCGAAGGAGAGGAATAAGAAGACGCCTCCGAGGGAGGCGAATTATTCCCCTCCTTCGGAGGGGTCAGGGGTGGTCTCCCACAGGTTAGCGAAAAGGTCTTTTCAATATCCTGATGAATCGACCATTGTGTTTTGGTAGATGTTTGAGTTTGATACGAGTTCAAATTTTTTGTTTTGCAATTGTTTTATTGCGTCTTTGTTTCCAACGATCCATAGTAGATCGTTTGCTTGTAGTACCATTTCCGGCATTGGGTTTAGTTGTCTTATTCCATTACGTTCAATTCCGACAATCAAACCATCCGCTAACTCGCGTATCCCACATTCCAAAATCATCAAACCAACAAAAGGATGTTCTGCATCCAACAAAACTGACATCAAACCAATCACATCATCTCTAATCTCAACTTCATTTGCTTGGTCTTTTTCAATTTCTTCGCGTGCAGCCGCAAGTTGCGAATCTGTACCCAGCAAGAAAATTTTGTCAAACGGCAACAATAAATCCTCAGCTCCCGGCGGAATAAGACGTACATTACCACGCTCTATCATTGTAACAATTACGCCCAAACGGTTTCTCAATCTCGCTTCCCGCAACGGCTTCGCGACCAACGATGAATTTTGCGATAACACAAATTCAGTCAACGTAACATCCCAAGGCACAAGATTAGATAATTTTGCTTTAGACGCAATTTCTTCTTTTTCTTTTTCAGTTAAATGAGTGATAAATTGAGCTTCAAATTTATGATACACCGGCTCAAAATAATTGCTGAATAACACAAGAACAAATACTACAAACGGAATCAAAACAAATCCCGAAAAAGCATAAATCGACAAAAAATGACCAACAATAAATCCGACCAGTGTAAATCCAATAAATAACCGTACAATCGAAACGCCAAAATGAAGTCTTTGTAACATTGCTATCGTCTCTGTATCGTAATCGCCTGAACGCGGACGACGGGAAAGGAATATTGCCCAAAGAAACGGAGTCGAAAGAATCACTGTCGCAAGACACATGATATAATTCGACAATTCAGCTTTTTCCATAATGAAATATTTGTTGATGAACGGAGTAGCCGTAACCGCATAACGGCAACCAATTGTTATGCCGACAACAACTACCGAGTTGAGTAAAATTTTGATTCCGTGTACTTGCCAAATTAGCCCAATAATTCCGCGTTTACCTGTATCTTGCATTACTGCTTCGTACTTCACTAGAGACTGCCGTAATCTTTTCGGAATTTTTTGTTCGAGACTGTCGGTAACTACACTAGAGTATTTTATAAGATACGGAGTCGTGAAAGTCGTTATCGCCGAAACTGCAATAGCAATCGGATAAAGGCAATCTACTGTTACCTTCAGAGTCATACCTAACATTGCGATAATGAAAGAGAACTCGCCGATTTGTGCCATACTCATGCCGGATTGCATTGAACTTTTTATGTTGCATCCTGAAATTAACGCTCCAATCGCAGTTCCGAAAAATTTGCCGACAATCGTTACTACAGTCAACAGAATTATTATGCCGAAATATTTAACAAGTATTTGCGGCTCTAGCAACATTCCAACCGACACAAAAAATATCGCCGAGAAAAGGTCTTTAACCGGCGCTATTAATTCTTCTATTTTTGAACCCTTGACCGTTTCCGCCAAAAGCGAACCCATAACAAACGCACCAAGAGCAGAAGAAAATCCTACCTTAACCGCAATAATTACCATCATAAAACAAAGCGCAATCGAAACAATTAAAAGAATCTCGTCCGTAAAAAGTTTTCGGCAATATCGGAAAAATACCGGCAATAAATATATACCAAGTATAAACCAAAGTATCAAGAAAAATAAAAGTTGAAGTGAAGATTTGATCAGCTCCATTCCAAAAGATTGTTGCGTTACCACAATTGAACTTAACAAAACCAAAAGCAAAATCGCAATTAAATCTTCAACAATCAATACTCCAAAAACTATTGACGCGAAATTAACGCCTTTTAAATTCTGTTCGTCGAATGCTTTGACGATGATAGTTGTCGATGACATTGAGAGGATTGCACCAAGAAACAAACTGCTCATTGTAGACCATCCTAAAATTAGCCCTATGCCAAAACCGATTACAATCATGCAAAGTATTTCAAAAGCTGCGGTTATTGTTGCAGTTTTGCCGACATGTGTAAGTTTTCGGAAACTAAATTCAAGACCAAGACCAAACAACATAAAAATTACACCTATTTTTGACCACGTTTCAATACTGCCGCCTTCGTGTACCTTTGGCAAATATGGGAAATTAGGTCCGACAAGAAAACCGGCAATAAGATAGCCTAGTACAATTGGTTGCTTAAGCCATTTGAATAGCAATATCATAACAGCAGCAGCCATCAGAATCAAACCTAAATCCTGTATTAAAATCGGCAATTCCATTTTTTATTAATGTATTTGGTTGTGGTAATGTAACTTTTTTCAAATTGTGTGAAATCATAAGTTATACTCTTCACACGTTAAATTTCAGCTTTCTTTTTTAATGGGCAAAAAGAATATGACAAATATGAATACGATTTTAAAAACCTAAAAATCAAGCATAATAAGTATAATTTGCTCAAATTAATTCTGTTTGTACTAATTTTATCAATACATCAATTAAAATCAACTTCGTCTTATACATTTTATTACCAACTATATTACTCGCACTTTAGAATTGCATTGACATAAAGGCGTTAAATCAAATTTGCCGATAAATAACCATCATGAATTATCAAAGATTAAAATATGAACTGTTCAAATGGAAAACTCTAAAATTTAAAATTTTGTAACTATAGTCTGTTGATTAGTTCGTATCAAATTTCAAATTCTGAATTCAGAAATTTAGTTGTCTTGTTCGGGAATTAAATTGTAACAATCAAATGAAATAATACAAAATATTAAAGACCTAAAATTCAAGCGTAATGAATATGCAAATATTTTTTGGACATTTTAAACTGTTCACATTAAACTGTTCACATTAAACTGTTCACATTTTAAATTTCATTTATCGCCGCCTGCTTATCTATCGGAAAGCAAGCTTTTACGCTTTTGAGCCGCGCAATTTATAGTGCGAACAGTGTACCAATATTTCGACTTTTGCTTGTTTTGTTGGTTTTGGTATGTACAATAACCGGCTTGAATAGACCTTTTCTCTAACCTAAAAATACATCAACGCAACAAAAAAACTACAACAAAAAACCGCCTTTAACTCCTCCGAGACCACCCCTAACCCCTCCGAAGGAGGGGAATAAGAATAC
>JAITDV010000052.1 GCA_031282385.1 Planctomycetaceae bacterium
TGTAATTTAATACTGTCGCCGAATCGTTGATAAAGATCGTTTGAAAATTGAATACAAGCAGGATCGTGTTTTGGTTCTTTCGACAAATCAATTTCACCTAAATCTGTTGTTACCAATTTTCCGTCTTTGTTGTATATAAGTTTTGCGTTGACAGTTTTTGGTGTTGCAGATTTTTTCCAGCTGATAAAAGGAATAAGATCATCATTCGGCAAAAGACCCGCAAATTCAAAAGTCGCAACTCCATCTTTTACCCATACCGGTTTTTCCCGCAACACACCGATATAATTAGCGATACCGCGCCCGCATTGATCGTACAATAAAGAATTGACAACACCATCCGGCGCAATTATTGCCGATAATTGGTTACGTCTGTTATAAAATTGGCGTGTAGTTGGAGACGGCGCATTTTCGTTTGGTTTGGGCAAGATTGTTGCGGTTTTTTGACCTTGACGATTGAATTGGAAAATAGTTTTGTTTCCGGCAACATCAATTTTCGTAACGATATTTCCGCGATTATCGTATCCGGTTTTTTCCGATTGACCAAGATGATTTATCGTTTCAATAATTCGTTTGCGGACATCGTGTTTGAATGCGGTTTTTTGTCCTGCAGGATTTATCGTTACAATAATTTCACCGGATTTATCACGCTGATGTTTCGTAACAAGCTGTCGAATTGTTCCGCGCCGATCATCGTCCGTTTGAATTATTTGGACAACTTCACTAAACGGATTATGCGAATATTCTGTTGTGTAACCGTAAGGGCTAATTTGTTTAGAAACATTTCCCGCGTCATCATAAACGGTTTCCGTAATTGATTCGGGACGTTTGGGATCAAGTGTTGATAAAATCGTTTTTGTTGGTCTGGCAAGTTTATCATATTCGTAACGCGTAATATTGCCGAAACGATCAATCGTCTCAATAAGATTGCCGTTATTAATGTCGTATCGATTACGCGCCAGCGATTTGATCTCAATAAATTTCAAACTCACAAGCGAAACATCAACTTCAGATTCAAGCATAATTTCAGCCGTTCCATTTTTCGTTACAATAATTCCGATTGATCTGAAATCATTTCCCGCAATCGGATGTTTGCCGGGCGCAATTGTTTGATCAATCGTTTTTGTCAATATATTACTGCCGTCAGATTTGACCGTAAGTTTTGCAGCAATAGAATTTTTCGCGTCGGGTTTCCAGCTTGCCAATATTTCGTAACGTTTATTCGGTTCAAGATTATTGATTGATCCGACGGCATTTTTCGTGTTGCTATTTTTTATGGCAACATCAATCGGTTTAACTTTGGGATCAAAATTAAATTCTTCAATCACTCTGTCAACCGCGTCAAAAATTTTGCCGCTTACAATTCCAAAAACATTTTTTGAATATGCCTCGCGATTCGCAAAATCGAAAAAAGTCTCCGTTATTTGAGTTTCATTTTCGACAGTTTTAATTTGACGATTTAACAAATCATAACCGAACTCGATCTTGCGACCAGCCGCATCGGATTGTGCAATTAATTGATTATCTTTATTGTAACGAAAAATCGCCAACGGCTGAATTTCAATCAATCGAATTGTTGCCGTCGAAACATCGCCGACGCCTTTATCGGTTTTAATTGCGGTGATTTTCAGAGATGGGTTTTTTGCGGTGATTCGACCGATTGATTGATAAATTTCATTTTGTCCGAGACTTCCGTAAACGTGTTTGTGCGGTTCGTCTTTTTGATTAATTGTATGCTGGTAAAGCGGTTCGGTTTTGTCTTTTTGGAAGAAATCAAAACGCGACCGTGCCGGATTACCAAAATCTTTTTTCCACGTTATAAATATTTCGTAACGTTTATTCGGCGAAAGTTTGTCAAATCTCCATTCGCCTGTTCCGGTTGTTGAATGAATTTCTCCGCCTTCAACGTACTGATATTTTTCGATCAATTTACCTTGCAGATTGTAAGCGTTTCCGGTTGCATAACCTGCCGGATCGATTTGTGCAATCAACAATCCGCCCGGAATTGATGGAACTGCCGGCAAAGGCGACGGCGAATAAGAATAAAATTCTTCCGTATAAGCCGCCGCAGATTTCTCATCGTCAAAAGATGAAGACTTGACAATATTACCGGTGCGCGGATCGATCTCATTTATGGTAACAACGCCGTTATAATCAACAATTTTTTTGACCGCATTCGTCCGCGAATCATACTCCCAACTCTGCTCTCCGCGTCCAAACGGCAATATTTCCTTGACACGATTTCCGCGTGAATCATATTCGTAACGATAATTCAGAGCAACTTGTTTTCCATTCTCATCAACAGCAATTTGAGTTTTTTCTGTTACTTGACCTTGTGCGTTTCGTTTATATTTTATTGTGTTCCCAAGCGGATCAACAACTTCAAGCGGATAACCCCAGATGCCGAATTTTGTTGTTGTCTTGTTGCCGTCAACAATTTTTGTCCCGACAATTGCATCGGTTGGAATTAACTTTGCGGGATTCTCTTTTGTGCCTTCACCATTTTTCGTTACAATAATTCCTGCCGTTATCGGACTAATAAAAGTTTCAACACACCCGTTAGGATGCGCGATCTTACTCAACCGTTTTGCGTGATCGTATTCGTATTTTGTGGTTTCGCCGTTGGGCATTGTTACGGAAGTTATGAGGTTGTCGGTGTTGTAAGTGAATCGCGTAACTGTTGGCGGCAAAAGATTTGCAGCGTCAGGCGACGGTCCGGTAATTGTGATAATTCGTCCGGCGTCATCGTGCGTAAAAGTTGTAACTTTATTTTCCGGCGCAACAACTTCTTTCAAATAACCCGTATCTTTATCGTAACGAAATTCCGTCGCCGGCCCATCCGCCAATGTTTTTTTCGCAAGACGACCAATATCATTGTACTCGTATCGCGTTGTATTTCCCGCCGCATCAGTTTCGCTTGTGATGAAACCTTCGGTATTAAACACGCGAAAACTGCCGTCTTTTGCAAGCATTTTGAAACCGTTTCTCCAATCGCCAGTCAAGTTGTAATCGCTCAAATCATACGTTTTATCCGCAACCCATTTCTTTTTGATGTAATTAAATTTGTGCATTCCGCGATAATAGAAAAAAATCCCGCTGTCGCTCCGAACCAATCTCGGCATCAGTCCGAAAACCCAACCTTTGCCAAGTCCGCTATTGAGATTGTTAAAAATTTCCTGACGTCCGACGGCAATTGATTGATCGGTAGTTCCGTCGGAATAATGGCGTGTGATTTGTACTTGCCACTTGTAACTGCCTGAATTTAAGGACGAAACATCAACCGGAATTGAAAACCGATAAGAAACATCCGGCTTCGCGTCTTTTGCGTCGAACACTAATTTTTTCGGTTCTTTGAACAAAAGCGGTCCGTATTGCATTAGTTCAACGGTTATGAGTTGTGGAGTTTTTGGTTTTTGATTTAGCGCAACGTTAATTATTTTTGGCTGCGTGGAAGTTGCAACAGGTACAAAAAATCTTACGCCGTTGCCGAACATATTATCGTAACGATAATTCTTATCGTATCCGGTGATGTTGGGTTTAGTTTCATTTACGAATAGATCGAGGGTAGCTTCGGCTTGACCGGAGTTGTGAGAAAAGTTTTGTACGCGGGTATTTGCGCCGGCGGCGAAAGCCATAACGCCGAGTCCGCCGAGTGCTGAATTAGTTTGAGCGGTTGTGGGGGCGGGGCAAGAATCGCCGCTGCACTCGTCGCAATCTTCGTCTTCTTTACAAATATCGGGGCAAGGTTGCGGGGTTACATTATCTAAAATGGTAAATTCACATACAGCTGTACCTGTGCCGGAGTAGTTGTGAGTATCGTTACCGACGGTGTGGGAAAAATTGATGGTTGCGGTTGCGGTAACTGACTTGAAACCCGGTTCAGAAAAAGAAACAATAAAACCCCAATTGGGCGAATAACCATCAGTATTTTTTTCTTTGCCCGACGGCGTCAATGTCCAAGTGTGATTAGGCGGCACCATTTCAGCTCGCACTTCGGGATCGTCGCAAATTGCGGACGCTTCAAAACAATAGACATATTTTATAGGTGTATTACTTTCATCTCTTTGTACGTCAATAAGCGTGTAATTATTAACCAATACACTAACCGTCAACGTATGTTCTGGCTGCTGCGCGGAAATTGCAATTTGAGACGTTGCAGACCACAAAGAAACGAAAGAAACCAAACACAAAAAAATAAACAACCTAGTTTTCATTACCACAGCTCCACAAAAATTATTTAGAATTCAAGTTAAAATTTTTAGCACGTCATAAAATTACCTCACACGATTAACAATGAGCGGAAATTCTACCGCCGACCCACAAGTCGTCAACCCCCCCAACAATAAAATTTTTTGTCCACGAATTTCCACTAATTTACGCGAATTATTTTTAGGATAATTTAATTTGTGATCAATTTGTGAAAATTAGTGGATAAAAAATAACACCAACATATTCCGTTCCAATCCAAGCTCCTCCGTTGCCGTCGGAGATTAGAGCGAAAATAAATTTCGCATTGAGACCGGCAATTTGTTTGACAAGCTGTTCAGTTTTATTTTGAGCAATTGAAAGATCTGAAAGAATCACAATTGTCAAAATAATTATCGTTACAAAAAAAGATTTTTTGATCATGCTCATGTTTCCTCCAACTTTTATTAGCCGCAGAGAGAATAATTTTGTCCACGAATTTCCACTAATTTACGCGAATTATTTTAGGGGAACTTCTAAAAACCTTTTATTTCAAAACGCACAATTTTCAAAAACAATACTTGTAACTATTCAGTTGATTGTATGTGTATTGTGTTTTTCATCCGCCGATATTTACAACCCTGTAAGGGTTGTCCTCAAATAATCGTCCGTCATAAATTCAGGGCAACTCTTACAGAGTTGACAAAGTGTTGTTTTTGCCCCCAGTTAAAACTGGGGGTTATTCACAGTAAACTCCTACGGAGTAAGTAGTATGCTTGTCTTGTTCGTGAATTAAACGCCCGAAAACTACTGAATAGTTACAATGCTTTTTTTGAAAATCATTTTGTCCGAGATCGGTTTTTTAGAACCTTCCTTTAATTACTTTTTTTGTTCAAGTTTTGTAATTGCGATTCGGGCGGTTTTTCGGAGAGTTGGTTTGAGAGATTCGTTTGATTGAATGTTTTGCAGAAAAGTTAATGATTGTTTGCCGCCAATATCTGATAGTTTGTAAATAATTGATTCTTGGTTCGTTATATTTGTCTCAATCTCAAATAAATTTTCCAATATTCGCGCCGCGTTTTGCACTTTCGCAAACGCAAGAAATGTTATACCATGAGCGCGAATGTCAGCGTTGTCTGATTTTAGTAATTCTTTAATTCTATTCGATTCTGTAATTGAAATTTGTTTTGACGTATTATTCAGATAATAATTTGTAATCGCAATTCTCGCAAAATTTTCATACTCATACCAAGTTGATTTATTGACCAACGAATCGATTAATTGTAATCGTCCTGATTCTGTCTTGGCTAATTCTTGAGTTTCCTTTTTAGCTTCGGCGTCGGTAGTTTTGTTGATGTCAAGCGGCGGATTGGTTGCGGGTATTGGTTGCGCGGCGGCGTTATTTGCGGCTTTTTGTTTTTCGTCTTCAATACGCTTGGCACTAACCGGCACAAGATTATCCATCAGAATTTTTTTAGAAAAACGCGAATACGCATCAATATCAATATCCTCCGAAATATTCTTTTCACAACGAAAAAATACCGTCGAAAAATTCTCCGTGAAAAGCATAAAATTACCGGCAAGTCCCCACGATGTTTCTTGGTTCCGCTCGTTATCCATTATCGGACGTTTGTAATAAGCGGAAACTTGCAACGGTTTTTTTGAAAAGACTTTTTCATCAAGAAAAAATTCTTCTATCTCAAACGATAACTCAAATGCTTCACTAAAAAATCGTCTGAGTATTTCGTAATCGCTATCAGGCGTGTAATAGTTCGGATTAACCTTGACGCCAAATACGACACATTTTGCCGTGTCAATATAAAAGAAACTGAATTGATCATTACTCCACGAAGCAATAAAACCGTCTGCACAAAATTCAGTTTTATTGGTTATAAAATTTGGCAACATAATAATCGGTTCTTCTTTTGTATTTTTAAAAGGGATCAGATGTGTTTTGAGTTCTTTTGGAATTATTGTTGGTTTTAGAAAAACGGACAACATTTTGACAGAATCATCGCGGTACACGGTTTCAACTTCAACACTATTTTTCGCGCAAACTTCTTTCGCCGGCATCACGGGCAAAAAAACTTTCGACACATTTTTTTTGACAGGTTCGCGAAAAGATGGTGTTGCGTCATGATTCCACTTCCAAACAACATCAGATTGCGTTTGCGCAAACAACACAATAGAAAAATAATAAAACAAACAAAATACAAAAACTACTAACTCAATCCGCTTTGACATGATAAATTCTCCTTCAAGGTTAGGGGTAAAAAAATGTTGATTTTAAGTTTCGGATTATTTGTACAAGATTTTTCGTACAAAAATTATCCATGCTATAACTGCTGCGAATAATATTACAACAATAACAATAAATACAATTCCAAAAGACGAATTATTTTCCGGTTGTGTTGTTGATGGTTCGGTTGAATCAATTTGTTG
>JAITDV010000064.1 GCA_031282385.1 Planctomycetaceae bacterium
TTTAACTCCTCCGAGACCACCCCTAACCCCTCCGAAGGAGGGGAATAAGAAGATGCCTCCGAATGAGGGGAATAAGAAGATGCCTCCGAAGGAGGGGAATTATTCCCCACCTTCGGAGGGGTCAGGGGTGGTCTCCTAGAGGTTAGCGAAAAGGTCTAAAGTATGATGAGTATAGAAGTCTTTTTACACATTTTCAGAAATGATGTACGGCTCTCTGTAATCGCGTTTCCAATATTGGGCGGCTTCGGGATTTTTTGGGATTCCGGTTTCGGTGTCAATTTCTATTTTAACTCCGCCAAGTCGATACGAAATAGTTGAATAATGAACCAGAGAAGTACTGCGATGACCTTTTTCAATATCAGCATTGGGCAACTCCCTAGAACGAATACAATCCAAAAAATTCCGCTTGTGCTCAACATCCGGAAAACGCCCAAATGCAGACGCTACAACAACAGGCTTGCGGTCTTTGGGACGCGAATAAACTTCCCAACCGCCGCCATGACGACCAATAATCATCAAACCCTTCGTACCATAAAGCTCAATACGTGTTGCGCATTGCATCCAATACGGGAACATATCCGATTGGCGAACTACACCGTCAATTTTGTACATGTAAGCCGTATAAAGCGTTTCCTCAACCGTAAATACCAAATCATCATACTCATAAGACGCAATCAATGTATCAGGCGTTTGAGCGTCGCTATTCGGATCAGTAAAACGCCCGCCGACAGCATACGCGTTTTTCGGAAATTCTTTGCCTATCAGCCATCGGGCAAGATCAATTTGATGAACTCCATCATTGCCAAGATCACCGGAAGAGAAATCCCAAATCTCATGCCAATCACGGTTTATAATTGTTGGCGAGTAAGGTCGTTCTTTGGCGGGACCTAACCATGCACTCCAATTTAGACCTTCGGGGATTGTTTTTTCGTCTTTGATTTTGAATGAATTCATTTCCTTTTTTTGGTTGAACACGCGGCACAAATGAATTTTCCCGAGTTTACCGGATTCAATATATTTTTTTGCCTCAATATTGTATGATGCGCTACGGTTTTGTGTTCCGTGTTGTACGATTCGTTTGTATTTTCGGGCGGCTTCAACCATTTTTTGACCTTCCCATCCTGAGTGAGAAGCCGGTTTTTCAGTGTAAACATCTTTGCCCGCTTGACAAGCAAGAATCGCCCCCAACGCATGCCAATGATCCGGCAACGCATTCACAACCGCATTGACTTTTTGGTCATCTAATACGGTACGTATATCAGGAACGTATTTTGCTTTTGCTGCCGCGGCGGCTTTTTCGCCGTTGTTTTTTTGAACATCGCAACAGTATAACACGTTGACGTCAGCGAATTCTTGAAATCCGGTAATATGTGTGTTGTTGGGATAATTGAATCCGTGCAGCAATGCCCTACCGCGACCGCCGCAACCAATCAATGCAATATTGATCTTATTATTTGCGGAAGTATCGGCAATCGATTTAGAGGTCAAAATCGTCAGACCAGCTCCAAAAGTAAGGGATGTTTGAACACCCTTCTTCATAAATTCACGTCGTTTCATTGAAAAATCTCCCAAAGACAATCGTTTGATTGTCAATTTGTTAATTTGTTAATTTGTTAATTTATGTTATTGGGGCAACCATTCCCGCAACACGCATCCGTATTACACTGTTCGTAATATAAATTACGTGACACAAGAGCATAAAAGCCTGCTTACCGATAGGCAAGCAGGCAAAGGTAAACGAAATTTAAAGTGTGAACAGTTTAAAAACACGAACAGTTGCAATAATCCCAAAACGTCGCCATTGTACAAAACAAAAATTACAATACAAGAACTGAGTAAATATTCCGAACACATTTTAGAATTTTTGTTGCTATTCAGCCGCGTCGTGATTCCTGCAACCCAATATCATCAGATCAATTTTTCCAGGGAACAAAATTGATTCCTTGTGATTTTCTGGCTCCGGTTCAATCACACAATCCCTTCGGCGATCATCACCCAAAACTTCATGCCAATTTTCTGGCACAAACGGAAGCCTTAATGAAAGGACGAACATTTGAAGAAGCGGCGAATGAGTTACGACAATCAGGATTGCCGTAAGAGGAGGTGTTACGGCTTGCTCCATCGAAAGTTTTTTCGGGTAATCGCCCGACCAACTCGTTCTTATTCAAAAAACTAACCCCAAAAACACTCGGTTCACTAATCGCCTTTTAAGAACACAAAATCTTCGTACAAGGAATTATTTGGAACATTAACTCGTTTGACCAGATGGGAGTCGAACTTGGTAAACAACTTGCCGGAGTTGTGTTACAGGAATTGCTGAAATCTCAAACGGTTACATCACATGATTCCTCGACAAACGGTTTAATTGCATATTACAAGAAAATAGAGGTTAGTGATCGCCTGTTTTGAAATACGGAATTTATGGAAAAACAAAAATGGATTATTTAGTTGTCCATAAAAAAGTCTTTTTGTTGTTTTAATGGTAGCCAACTTGTTCGCGACGAGTTCGTTTGAGCATCTGAATGGGGACTCCTTGTCAATTAATTTTGATAATAGACCTTTTCGCTAACCTGTAG
>JAITDV010000654.1 GCA_031282385.1 Planctomycetaceae bacterium
GACCGGAGTGTGATCGTCAATAATTCAAGGAACCCGAAAAAAACTTACCGGATTGACTGCCGCGACGCCATGCAACAAACAAAAAAATTAAGACATTGGACACTTTATACGACAAAAAACTCTCTGTATTCCTAAAAAATAGAATATTTTAAGGCTTTTTCAAATTTATTGGACACACTTTTTAAGAAACACTACAATTTCAAGCACCTGACAAAAATTAGAGCAGCATAAAAGGGAAGATCCGCTGTACCTAAAATAATCCATGAAAATATTAACTCAGAGTGGAATACATTCCGAAACAATAATCAAAACCCAACCGCATCTGATGTAATGAAATTCACATTAGAAATAGACAAGAACTATGGTTATACTATGTACTGGTTAAGATAAATGCAATATTTTGGTGATTATAAAACAACTATTTTACGAATACTAAGAAAGCTCCGTTTACTTGGAAGAACAACCGATTTGTGTATCAATAAAGGTCTTTCGCCTAATGAGATTGATATCTATTGCGAATCCAATGATTTGATACTTCCAAAAGAAGTAAAATTTTGGTTAAGTTTATGTAATGGTATTCATATAGGTAAGAAAGATATTCCAATTACTTTTGGAGAGTTCTATGGTCTAAATCTGAAAAAATCAGGATATTTCTGTATGGACATTATGAGCGATTTAATTGCTCATCCCCATTGGAAAAAGTCTGGATATATTCCATTGTGTTCAGATGGGTGTGGAAGTATGTATATGTTGGTTCCTAAAAATTACAATAATAAAATACTTTATCCTGTTGGTTTTTTTGACCATTCTGATAGTCGTGAAAATTTATGTGACAATCCTTCACAAATATTAGTATCAAATTTTCTTACTTTTGTTGATTTTGCATTAACTAATGAAATTTGTATCAGAAGATACAAAAATTATGATATTAGTATGCCATTTTCTAAAAATATTATAATGAAACACGATCCATATTCATATTTTATCGACAACATACATTAGTTCCAATATATTTTTTTTTGCTCAAGAGATAAATAACCCATGAAAATTATGTACTATAAAAATATTTCGAATTATTTTCAGAAGATATACAAATAAACTAACAGGAGATTATAAAATGCCCAAGCGATTTGAACACCAACAAAGTAAAACTCAGCCAATGAGTGTTTTTCATTTCAATACATGGATTACCTCGGGACTTATTGTCTGTCTATTAATATCGGGTTATCTTTGGGACAATTATATCTCGTCAAAGACTATTGTTACTACAACAACAAAAGTTATATCAGTTCCCAAAGCATCCAATCAAGATTCGTCCAGCACTAAATTTGCTAAGATACATGATGTCCAAGTTGGTGAGCGGGCGATTGGTACAAATCCCGAAGTAACAGATTCAGAACGCTCAACGTTTTTGCCTGATCCCAATCCAGTAACATGGCGAAAGTTAACACTTGAGATGATCAAGTCAGATGGGAAGCGACTTGATATTATATTATTACGACCATTAAATTGGATTTCAGAATCGCAGGCTGATATTGGTACAACAATCTTTCTTGATCTACCAGAATTAGGTGCGCAAGGTTTCGCAAAAGTCTTAAACATTGAACCTTGTCCGTCAATCAAACGTGGTAAAGGAAATGTTATTACTGGTACATTTCACCATGAAGCGGCAAATACAATTGATCTCCATGTTGAAGGTTTATCGAAATCAATAGGCTGTACAGATAATCACCCATTCTGGTCTGTAACACGAAATGAATTTGTCGAAGCTGGAAAATTACAACTAGGTGAAGAATTACATCTTTACAGTGGTCAAACTGCAAAAGTAATTCAAATATTACCAAGACCTGGTGTTCATAATCTGGAGGTGATGAATGAACATGTGTATCGAGTAACTGGTATTGGATTACTGGTACATAATGCATGTGCGATAGGCATAGAACCAGTTAATGGGGCTACCGGACACCATATCTTTCCTAAGCAGGCTTTTACGAATTTTACAGGTGATTATTCGTCAGGGTATCACCCGAATAAAGCCTTTGTTGTACCTCATGCTGAAATTATGAAACAGGGATTCAACCACCCCCAAATGACAGGAAAACAAACAAGTCTGTATAAACAGTTAGCCCAAGAAGAAAAAAAGCCAACTTTTGCAGATCATCAAAGAATCACAAAAGAAGCATTAATCGCAAGGGGAGTTGATTCCAAAGATGCCTCCGCAATTGTTTTTGCAGTTTCAGCGCAAGTCAAGGGCGAAGGTTGGGAGTTTATTACACATCTATAGGGAGAATAATCCGTAAAATTAATGAAACGTTATAAAACGGTAAAACATTATGACAAATTTTGAAAGTGTAACACGCGAAGCTTACAAAGATTTAATTGACAAACTAGTAGTAGCTTGCCGAGAAGGAGGGGGATCATCACGTTTTGAAAAGTTTGGTAAAATAATCCCTCCACTTGATGAAGAGGTAACACCCTATCGGGAATTTGGCGACTCCTTAAACGAATCACAACGAAAAATTTTTATAACGATTTTGCAAGAAGAACGATGTGACGCATTTCATGATGTGCTAGCACAATTATCATGGTGGCTCGAAGATAAAGGCGTGAAAATGACTATCGACAATGAATCAGTACCGACTGGAATCGAAGGCGATATGCACAATGATTTTGTTGGAAGATATTTAGGTGCCAAGTGGTCAAATGAACGATAAAAAAATTCTACAAATGTTATCTATTTAGTTTCTGTTGAAAAAGAGTGAAAAGCGGAAGGAAATATATTGTATCGTTAAATTTTATGTAATATTTGGTGCAAAATAGTAGAATTTTATTTAGTTCCTGTTGATTTTGCGGTTTTGAATAAATGATACATGTTTAATCCTTCTAACTTGTTTAACAATAATACTCACACTTGAATTTTCGGTTTTTTTATTTGTTACTATTCCGCATCATGTTGAAGTAAGTAATAGTAACCTTATTTTCAACCTGATTTTTTTAACGAAACAACCTTAGTAGCAACAGGGATTACCTACAACCAACCTTATTACCTTATTTAGCGTTTTTTAATAAGGTAAATAAGGTTGTTTTTGTTTTGGATTTTTTGCTACTAAGGTTTTTTTGTTAAATTGTTTTGTTAAGAAAAATAAGGTTAAAAATAAGGTTTGTATTCGACCATAAATGATTACACAAAATTTAAATTCAAAACTGTTTGTAAAAACCGATAAAAGAATTACT
>JAITDV010000084.1 GCA_031282385.1 Planctomycetaceae bacterium
TGACATTGGTTCCCGGCGCATGGAATGCTGAATATATTTCAGAACTTCAATACTTTCCCAATTCCAAATATAAAGACCAAGTTGACGCTTCCGCCGGTGCATTTAATCTTATCGCGACATTGACCCGGCGGGTTGCAAAAGGTTGGTCATAATTAAACATCAATAGTATCCTGTCCGATTTGTTCAGATTGCTTCGTTTTACGCATCAATGAAAGTAATTGGTCTTTCTCTTCAAACGATAACCCCGAAAGATCCATTTCAGGTTGACTATTCATATTGATATTAACAATCGGCTGCTTCTCGTCAAAGCCTAAGTTGCGTCCTAGTGTACGGCATAAAAAAATTAATGCTTGCGTATCCTCTGTCTGAATCGCCTTGTTAATTAACGTTAATCCGATTTTTTCTGCAACTCGTTGTTGCGCATTACGGACAGCAGTTTCAAACTCCACATCATTTTTCATCCAACTGTAAACACGAGATTCCGGTATCTCCAAATGCTTCGCCGTAATACCAATAAACGCCGATTTTTCAATCGTTTCAACAAATCGACGCTTCAATTCTTTAATTTCTTCAGGCAGTGTCTGTTTCATATATTGCCGAACAGTGCGATTGCGGCGTATCCCTTGTCTTCGCCTAGCCGCATCACGATCACAATGTTTTTTATATTTTTCAGGATTTGTTTGTTTTAACTCTTTGTAATAATAACGTCGCCAATATTTTCGACATGACGCTTCACACTCACGTTGTTTTTTATATTTTTCAGGGTCTGTTTGCTTTAATTTATTGAGATAACGTTTTTTATAAACCTTAACCCTTTCAGAATTCTCTTTACGCCAAGCACCCCTCGTTGCACGCATTTTTTCTAGTTTTTCAGAATTGTTACGCGCGTTTTGATAATACTTTCTGTTTTTTTTAAGTTGGTTTTTGTAGAATGCCGGATCTTGTCGCAAACGACGGCAGTATTCCCGAACATGTTTACGCTTTTCTTCTATGTCTTTATAAGGCATGTCTCTTCTTGCTCAATAGCCTTTATCGCTCTTTCGCATATCTCACACATCTTCAATAATGCCGTTGAACGATTTTTAATACCAAATTGCTTTTGCACCTTTGACATAATACTAATAAAACGATCAGGATCACCAACAACAATACTGGTCGATTCTCCATCCAACCCAACTTTCTGATCCAACGCCTCTAATAAATGTTCCACATTATCCCGATTCGCTTCACAGAACATAAATGTCAATGAGTATAACTCTAAATCCTTTTCAGCAATCGCCGATAAATCCAATGTCTTACAATCAAATAATAGTTTTTCATCAATTCCACTGTACTGTTTCAGAAATAAATCATCCAAATCCATATACAAACTTTTCAGTAAAACCAAATCATCTTGTCCAGATATGGAATTATGACTAATCTGTACGGCTAATTGTCGTTTTTCGTCAAAGTCTAACTCGTTACCATAAAGAATCAATATTTTATCCAAACCCGCTTTAACCGCCGCTTTGACCCGATGATTACCGCTAATAATTTTGTACTTCCCGTTACTCTGCTTTATCCCAAACGGCAACTGACTCAAAAAACCATCATGTTTAACATTTGATGTAAGACGATCCTGCTGCTCCTTCGTCATGTAACGCGCATTACGTTCCAATAAAAGGCAATCATCACTCGGCGAAACATACGCCAGTTGATACGGTACAATCAATTGATTGATCTCCGACAACTTCGCATTAACATCCAACTCTACTGATCCAAGTTCTTCCTGTTTTTCCATTTTTCATAACACTCTTTAATTGTCCATTTTGTAAAACATGCTGTATAAACCAATTTACCAGCATCATCACATTCTTGTTTTTGGAAAATGCCTCTGTATTTCATTGATACCGGCTTATTCGTGTAAACCGAAGTTTGCAATCCACCATAATGATACGCGTAATGTCGCCGAACCAATTTAGCCACATCCGCAGAACGTAATAAGTACAGCAATAATTTCGATAATCGGTCTATTGATGAAGGTACTACAAAATCACTATGCAAAAATAACAACTCAAACGAGTCTCTCGTTCCTAGCCCTTTTGAAAATACAGCAAACCCAAATAATTTTTTACCCGCCAAAAAACCAAGAGCAAAATCTCCGCCCCCACTGTAATTCACTTTAGCAGACATAAAAAGATGTTTATAATGATTCACTATTTTAACCGGAATCTCTACTACCTTTATATCTGTTTCCTCCGTAATTACATCAACAATATCTAAAATCTCCGGCGTCTTGTCTAGTAACCGCGCCGACGGATTCAAATAGAACGCGTCAACCGATAAATTTGTGTAAAAATAAACAGGACGTTTTCCTACCTCCTTATCTACTTGACCAACCAAAAACTTTCGTGTGTCCTCATACAATACGTCACTGTAAATACAGGCACGTTTCATTTCCAGCAAGTCCCGATAATATAATCCTGCATTTTTAGAATCAAATAATTCATATTCAGGATGAACGTACTCGAATGATTCTTCTATGTACTTATACAGTTTCTCGTAACCACCTTTGTATGTCGGCGCATATAAAAAAATGGTACTGTTCTCCGGCGCATTCATTAAATGCGTTTTAAAATCACCAAAAAAGAAATCCGATATTCTAAAATCAAAACATTGCCGTTTTTGAAATTGCTCTA
>JAITDV010000089.1 GCA_031282385.1 Planctomycetaceae bacterium
TACGCGAATAAACTTCCGAATTTTTTATTACATTTTATTGTTTATACCGAGTGAGTTATCAAATTGGTCATATTTCAGTGAAATTTTCCCCAACGTATAGTAATTGTTTCAACAAACCTTATTTTCAACCTAATTTTCATAACAATATTAATCAAAAAACCTCAGTAGCAAAAAGGTCAAAAAATATCCTAACCTCATTAACCTTATTACCTCATTACAAATCATCAATAAGGTAATAAGGTTGGTCTGGGAGAATCAATAGGCTACTAAGGTTGTTTTGTTCAGAAAAATAAGGTTAAAAATAAGGTTTGGATGACAACATTGACCTAAATGATTACGTGAAATTTAAATTCAGTGCTGTTTGTAAGAACCGAATTTTCAAGTGTGAGGTATTGCTGAAAGTATGGAAAATTGTTATTTTTCATAATAACGTACACAAAATTTACAAAATGTAAACAATTCCAACCGAAAAAGTCGGCAACTATACTACGTTAGGTTTGTGTTTGATATTTTCCGAGTGATCGAAATGAAGTATTCGCAACCTTATTTTTTACCTAATTTTCACAACAAAAACAACCTCAGTGGCTACAAAGAAATTTCTCCACTTGGAATAGCATTAGAGTCGGATTTTTCTAATTTAATTTTTTTGTGTCGAAAAATTAAATCACCAAAATGAGGCGGAAGCCCATTGATTATAATATTACATTGATTCCATTCGATTTCTTCCTGAACTTTATTAGAATCAGTTGGAACACGCTCTAAAATCGGATCAGTATTTTCTACCGGTGGATTTTGAAATAGATCTTTATGAAAAACAGAATATAATACTGTACAATTATCAATCTCCCAATCTAGCAAACCGGCAATAAGCCGACAACATAAATAAGCTCCATTAAATTGGTCTTTGACTTCTTCCCACTTTGACGGCTTTATTGTACGCTTCATCTCAAAAAGATGTAAACGATAACGTTTAGCGTCGAGATGTTCCCAAATGACCGCATCGGCACATTTTTGATTCTTCAGAAAAAAGATACCTTGACGCGGTAAATCAATTCGTGGAAAACTATTTGAAACAATAATTGTCAGGTTCATTACACCGTCCTTTTCCGTTTCTTCGATACAGTGTTGCCAATTTCCTGTTATATCAAGATATTCAGGGAACTTAAAAATATTGTTGCCAACCAACCCATGTGAATCAATTGACTTATGTGAATCAATTAACATAATTTATTCCTCCTTTGTTTCTGTATCATCAATCTCGTGTTGAAAATCGTACACTTCATTCCGCAACTGACGCAGCGTTTTACCGAATGTCGGAACGATAAATCCGTTGCGATTATATTTGAGAGCGGTAACGTTTGTAGAATGGTCTTTTAAGTTGACATCAAACTGATACATCCGAACACAATCCGGCGAAATAATATCAGATTTATCATAACCATGATCTTCGGCTAATTCCTCACCGTTCTTTTGACTTGAAAGTTTAATCATATTATTAACGTGCTGAATAATAATGTCGCTATGTGTCGATGTCAGAATAAAACGTGATGTGTTGGCAAGACGAATTAAAACCTGCGCCATTTTCCATTGTAATTCAGGATGTAAAGACATTTCCGGTTCTTCAATAATACAGTAATTTCCGATACGACGATATTTCAAACAAGCCAGTAACGGTGAAATTTCTGTTACTACACCGGACGATAAATACATTGGAATAGTAACACCATTTTTCGGACAATATAAAATATCCGGTAACGGTGTATCACTCAAGGAGATTTTTCCATGTATCATCTTGTTTTCAATAAAATCAATAATTGAATTTATATCATCTGATTTCTTTATTTTTCTAAAATGTTCTTTAAGATTGGCAATGCTACGAATGAAAGAAACTTGAGGTGATGTTAAATGATAATTTTTATCGCCTTGTCCACGAAGGTTGAAACGCTGTTCGAGAGATTCATCAATTAACGAACGATATGTCAATAAAAATCCCGTTCGTGATGCTGGAAAAAAAGAAACATCATCGTTTATATCATTTATAAAAGAAACTCTATTTTTTATATATGCTGAAGAATAGGCTTCACACAAAAACCATAACGGTATCTCTTCTACAGTATCGTTATTTATTCCCAACACAAGTGTTCGAGAAATGCATTTTCCATTTCGTGTAATATAAAAAAGAATATGTTGCTCATATCTATTATTACTATTTCTCAAATGATCACGTTCAATGGTAAACGACAATTCATCATCAAATGGAAAATCAAAAGTAATATGACCAATGTCAATATCAGAATCAGAACAAAGAATATCACGGATAAATTCTTTCTTTCTGTTATCCAAAATTTTATTAATTAACGTTATAATTGATTGATGAAATTCTTTTGTAATTTTCCAGTGAATGGGAGAATCGGAATTGTGTTTAAAAGATTTGTGAAACCAGCAGTACAATTTTTGAAACGGAGATATATTTTTATCATTTATAATATTTTTATCAAAAAATTGAAAAAAATTATAGTTTAAGATTCCCCAGATCAATGATGCGAGATAACTTTTCCCACTATTATTATCGCCAACGAAAAGCGTTAAAGGCGCAAGTTCAATATCCGCTTTGCGAATCTGAACAAAATCTTCAATATGTATCGTAATATACTTTGACATTGGAACAATTTGTTAAGTTATAATTTTATTTGTTTCAAAAATAATTTATTTTCGATTAAATATTTTCGAAGACCAAAGAATGTTCATTGAGGAAGTCGAGTAATTCTTTGCGGTTGAAAACGGTTCCGGTGGTACTGACGCCGCGTACACAGCTTGCGCCAAGCGCACTGCCCCAACGTAACGCATCGTGAAAATTAAGCCCTTCGAGTAATGCCGCAATCAAACCGGCACAAAATGCGTCGCCCGCACCCGAACCGTTGACATAATTCGTCGGGTAAATTCCTGCACGAAATTGCTCTTCAACACCAAAACAAAGTGTTCCGCCTTCACCTTGCGTAATCAGAACCGTACTGGCTCCCGCGTCAAGAAACATTTTTGCCTGATCATAAGGGTCGCGATAATTTGTAATCTTTTCACCTTCATGTTCGTTGGGCATGAAAATATCAACGTAAGGCAATATTGGTTCTAAAATTTCCCAATAGGGACGATGCCCATTGAGAATGACATCAAGAACTGTCGTCCAGCCATGTTTTCGTGCGACGTCCAGAAATTCCACCGTGCGCTCATTTTCCAAACCGCGAAGCATGAAAATACCGCCAAGATATAAAACTTTTTTGGCGGAATGTTGGCTTTCTTTAATGTAATTAAAAAGATCGTCATTGAACGTAAACAAATCGTTTGCTCCGGTTGTACCAATAAACCGCCGATCCTGATCGTGAACATTGATATACATTGCGGTTCCGGGGCAGTTTCCGGGAAACTGTTGTAAAAACTTGGTCTCAATACCCGGAACCGACACCGCACGGACAATAAATTCACTCAATGCGTCATCGCCGACTCCGCCTGCCAACGTAACAGGAACTCCCAACCGTGCCAGGTCAAACGCCACATTGGACGCACAACCGCCAAGATTCAATTCAATCTTATCCGTTGTAACAAGTTCGCCTTCATCCGGCAAATGATTGATCGGGTAGCAGGCAATATCCGCAAATAAAATTCCACAACAAAGACAGGTCATAATAAATTAAATTTGTTAACGGTTAAAACAAAACATTTAACAAAAGGAAATCTCTAAAATTTTAAAACTTTATTATCTTATTTCAAGACGGGGTTTCCCCTAATGCCAGTGGTTTCAAGTTAAGGAATTTGTATTTTTGTCATGGAATGTGCATGGTTTGATTGATTTTTTAAAATTGGAGTTGACAGAAATTTTAAAATATGGTTGATTTTAGGGTCGTTTTTTTTTCAGCTCCTTCAAATTTCACACCTAAAATCAAGGAAATTTTTATGTTTTCCGAGTTGATAGATC
>JAITDV010000139.1 GCA_031282385.1 Planctomycetaceae bacterium
TAATTTTTGCGTTGTATGCGTCTTGTTCTTCAAAGTTCATTTTGCTGAGTTGCTCACTTGATACTTCGGAAGGTGCTTTGAATTTTTGCGTTATAATTGTCTTGTATATTCCGGGCGGTACACCTTTTTTAGAGTAGTTATTGATGGAGGTCATAAATGTCGCGGTACCGTTTGCATCGGTAAATCCGATTGCGTTGTAAGGTGAAGCAGTCTCGGTAACAAGTACGATTGATGTGTTATTGATAGGTTTTCCTTCGTTCAGCAATGTTACACTAAACGGGACAAGTTTTGACGGAAACCCGTCCGGAATTTTTTGTGAGGAACAACCAAACACAAACGTAAAAATAATCAGACTAACAACTATCATTAAACATTTTTTCATAAAAAATCTCCTTTAATTTTTTACCAAGAAGGTAAACAAGTTGCACAAATGGTTGTTTGAAATTTTTCTTTGTGTGTACTTGTTACCTTCTTGTGGTGTGAGTTAAATTTTAATTTTGGCAAACGTACATTTATGGAACTTGTGCGTTTTCGCCTCCAATAGCAGAACCTAATGCTCCCCAAACTCCCCATCGAGACTGTCCTTCTTGGCTTGTTTCACGGTCAATTCGAGACGAGTCCGTTTCCCCGGCTGTGATTGCATTGATTGTTTCTGAAATTAGGCGTATTGAGCCATCTCCGAACAAACAATTGGCACCGCCTGGGTGGTTACTTGATACAGAATTAAGAGACAAACTATTACGTTCTGGACTATACGAACTTGTGCAACTAGCCGAGTTGGGCGGCATAACCGTCATAATACCGGAAATACTTGTCGCGCCGCAAGCCCATAAAGTACCCGGACTTATCATTGCAGTTGCGCTCGTATTGTTTTGTTGGGTAATACAATCAAGCCTATTGGGAAATGATGTTGCGGTAACTGAAGAGGACGCATTCCATGTTGTTGCGGTAATTTGTACTGTACCTACTTTGTGATTTGTTGATGAGTACGTAATTGCGTTTTTGACGCCTACACGTTCCGACATACAAATCGTATTGGACAATCCATCTGTAACGGCAGCAAAATCCTTGTTGGAACTGGTGTTTGTGGTGGAAGTTTTAACATCAAAAAAACTACGGGGACTACAGACTATATGAGGAGCTGTACTAGTGTTTTCACTTGCCGAACCAGTAATTGCAATATCACCATACGAAATGTGATAATTATTCCTGCCCCCTTTGATATAAAATGGTACTTCACCTGAATTTGATGGGCAAACAAACGCGGGCAATGTAGTGTTCTGAGGTACCATATCTGAATAAGTACCGGCACTTGCTGTATTTTTTATCTTGTCATACATTGATTCCAACTCCATGTAAGGACACAACTGTACCAACGTAGAAAATCTACGTTGATCGGGACCGGCGTTATCGTGGATATTTGCCATTCCGGTTGGTAGTCTGTTGAGACTGTCATGGAAGTTGTGTATTGCCAGACCGAGTTGTTTTAGTCTGTTGGTACATTGGGTACGTCTTGCGGCTTCACGTGCTGCTTGAACGGCGGGCAAAAGCAACGCGACCAAAACACCAATGATCGCCATTACCACCAGAAGCTCAACAAGAGTAAAACCAAAAAACACCAGAATAGGCTTGGGAGAAATCCGCAGAAAATTATCGTAACGATAATTTGGGCAAAATTGTTCTTTATGTAGCCCCCCCCCCCCCACCTATTTTAACATTTGCCTTAACATCAACTTTGACGTTAAGCTCGACAGCAACCAAACTCGACAATAAATTTGTCTTTCTCATTTTTTCTCCTTCATTAAAATTTTGTTAGTGGATTTGATTAACGTTGCAAAAAATTATTGAAGCAGCTGATTAATTCTTTTGACAAAAAACCAACACCCCAATAAACAGCTATTTAAACGCGACTAAATTTAACTTGCACAAAAAACAATTAAATTATTCGCGAACAAACTCAACTTAATTTTTTCGTTACAAAAATTCCGTACCTATCAAAAAAATTAAAATTTTAAACTGTTCACACTTTAAATTTTGTTTGCCATTGCCTGCTTACTTACATGCAAAACAGGCGGGCTATTATAAAACATGTTTTCGTAAAATACAATACCAATCTATGACCTTGAAATAATTTTGCCAAAATTTTGTATCATTTCTTAGGAATCTTTCGTTAGAGGGAACTTCAAAAAACTCATTTTGTCCGCGAATTTTCACGAATAAATCACGAATTAAATAATTTGTGTCAATTCGTTTAAATTTATTGTCTAAACTTGTCAATCCTGAAAATTTTGATAATTTTGTAAAAATAGGTTTTTAGAAGTTGCCTTAATTTTAATGAGGTAATGAGGTTTATCGGGTGAGAACATATTGGTTACTGAGGTTGTTTGGTTCGGAAAAAGCGGTTTTTTGTTGTAGATTTTTTGTTGCGTTGATGTATTTTTAGGTTAGAGAAAAGGTCTAATTACAAAAATTGGTCTTGAAAAAAAGGCGGATACTTGTGATAATACCTCAGATTTGGCAATTGGAGCTTAGGATAGTTGTCTCAATACGTACACTGTTCGTACAATAAATTGCGGGATTCAAGAGCGTAAAAGCCCGCTTTCCGATAGGTAAACAGGCGAAGGTAAACGAAAATTTAAAGTGTGAACAGTTTACTAAGTTGAGAGATTTAATTCGTAAATTGCCCCAATTATTATCCACAAATTTTTGAACAATAACGTAACCGCCTTTTTGTTGTTACAAGGTTGTTTAAAATCCTAACACGGAGAAAATAAAATGAAAATATTCAAGCTAATGATTACTTGCGCGATATTGTTTGTGTCGGTATTTTTGGTTACCAATACTAACAATTTGTTGAACGCTGCCGATGACGGTCTTGTACGGCAATGGAAACTTGACCCCGCAAACGGTACCGACCAAAACGGTAAACAAACCGTTTCGCCCGAAGTTTTGCCCGAAGGCATGAAAGAAATTACGATAACCGCTTGGATCGAACCTAAAGAACTCAAAAACACACAATACGTTATCCGCAAAGAAGATGGTAATTTCCGCTTCCTACTCGGTTTTCAATCCCCCTACGGCGTGCCGAATGTCAAAAAAAATTGGACGCGGTTTCTCACTTTCGGCGTTCGCAGCGGCAACTATTACTACGAATGCGACTCGATCATCAATCAAAAAGAATTACTCGACGGCAAAAAACATTTTATTGCCGGAACTTTTGATGGACAATGGATTCGTACTTATCTTGATGGTCGTGAAATTGGCGCATACCGCAAAGAAGGCAACTTCGGTTACGCAGCAAAAAAAGGCGGCGCAATTCACATCGGAAATTTCGGTTGGGAAGTTTTCAACGGTAAAATCCACGAATGTTCTTTATACTCAAAAGCGTTGACTGCCGACGACATCAAGAAACTCTGCAACAGTAAAGTGTCCCTAAATTCCGAAACAATAAATACCGCAAAACAACTTTACCAAAAAGGTAAAGATATGCAGGAAACGTTGTTCAATTTTATCGGTAAAGGTAAACAGAACGAAGCAGTACTTGTTGAGTTGCACCGTCTTTTGCAACAAGATTTTCCCGAAGAAGTCAACAACTACATCCTCTCAAATCAAGAAAGCCCATTTGACAACGCAATCACATCACGTGAAGAACTAGTTGCCCGAATTAAAGTTCTTGAACAACGTGCATTTGAATACGTTCCGTTGACGCAAATGCAATGGGATGTTTTATCCGAAAAAGAAGCGTCAAAATGGAAAGAAGTTGCCGAAGAGAAAAAAAGATTCGTAAACGATTATGAAAAAATGTCAATCGAAGAATTACAATTGTTGAAGCTCAAAATGGAAGGAATGATTCAAGAACGCCCGCGCCAACACGAAGCAGTCGCAACTTACCGAATTCCTTCAACTCCGGAAACTAAAGACCGAACCGCCGAAGAAGCACAGACGCTTATTGAAAATGATTGGCTTTTCCAATGCGGAGGAAAACCTACAGTTGCCCGCGCAATTGAAGAAATCGGATACGCTAGAAAGTTGGCAGCGCGGCTCAAAACTGATTTCGGATTGCAAAAACTTGCCTTACTTGAAGAACGCGCGAAAAAAATACTTGCACAATCTAAAACAGCAGAAGATAAAGAACTATACTTTGCCGTGCGGACAATCAAACGGGAAATCATGTTCAAAAATCCTGTCCTCGATTTTGACACGATCATTTACAACGACGGACCTTATCCCGAAGGTAGTGAATCTCACCATGAAACCCGGCATCTTCTCGGTTATCAAGCAGTTCCTGGAGGCAGGCTTATTATTCAAGAAGGCTTGCATCCGGCAGGCAACATGCGAAAACTTCTGCCGCAAGAGCCTTTGCACGGAACATTTTGGCGTCCCGACGTTTCATTTGACGCAAAAAAAATCCTAGTCAGCTTCAAACCACACAACGAAAAAACATTTCACATTTACGAAATCAATGTTGACGGTACCGGATTCAGGCAACTTACAAGCGGTATGTTTGACGATCTTGATCCGATTTATTTGCCGGACGGTAAAAACATTATGTTCACTACTACACGCGGTTATTTGTATGTTCGTTGTATGCCGCCAACAAATGCTCCCGTGTTGGCGCGAATGCCGCTTGACACAAAACCGGGCGACAAAAATCTTTACATAATTTCGCGCAACGGTGAACCCGAATATACTCCGTCGTTGATGGCAGATGGTCGGGTGATTTACACTCGTTGGGAATATACCGACAAACCGCTGTGGCGTTGTCAATCGCTATGGACAATGAATCAAGACGGAACGCTTGTGCAAACATTTTGGGGCAATCAATCGGTGTGGCCGGACTTGCTCAAAGACGCGCGTCAAATCCCCGGCAGCCAACGTGTCATGTTTACCGGCAGCGCACATCACGAATGGTTTGCGGGTAGTATTGGGATTATTGATCCGGCAAAAGGGTTGAATTTTCCAGACGGTTTGACAAAAGTTACGCAAGAAGTCGGTTGGCCAGAAAGTGGCAACGGTCCTGTCGATCCCAAAGAAACGGCGGATTATCACGGCAGTCATTACCGTGCATATTATTCGCCTTATCCGTTGAGTGAAAATGATTTTCTTGTTTCTGCTAATCGGCACGGAAAATTTGTTTTGTTGCTGATGGACAGCAACGGTAACCGCGAAATCATCAACGAAGGCAGATACAATATTTGGGACGCTCAACCGTTGCGTTCCCGTTCTGTTCCGCCTGTGCATAGTGATCGGGTTGATTGGCCTACTTGGGAAACTCGTGATAAACCGGCAACCGGCGTTTTATATAGTAACAACGTTTATGAAAATGCACCGCCGGAGTTGAAAGATAAGGCAAAATACCTGCGAATCTGGTCAATTGAACACAAAACATATACTTATTGGTATAAGCGTCCTTATATTAGTACAGGGCCAGTTGTTTCTGCAGTGCAAAGCGAGGGTATCAAGAAAATTATCGGCACAGTTCCGATTGAAGAAGATGGGTCGGTAAGTTTCAATGCGCCGTCTGGAATTGCGCTGCATTTTCAATTGTTGGATGAGAATCAGAGGGCGTTACAGACGATGAAGAGTTTTACTGGAGTAATGCCGGGTGAGATGCGGGGTTGTCTTGGTTGTCATGAGTCGCACAACCGCACGGTTGTTCAGGGCGGAACGGGTAAAGCAATGAAACGCCAACCGTCTGATATTAAGCCTGTAGCGTGGAAAGATATTACAGTTGGTTATGAGCGTTATGTTCAACCTACGTTGGACAAATATTGTGGGAGGTGTCATCAAGATGCCGGCAACAAGGCATTTAAGAAATTTAATATGATGTTGCGTCCGGGACCGAATGGTTTCAAGGAGCCGTATTGGACGTTGCTTGGGGCACCGTCTTGGGGTGGGGCGTATGGCGGCAATCAAAATGCGGATAATGGATTTGGTTGGGCGGACACGATTCTTGTTGAGGGTTATAGTCAAGTTGATCCGGCGGCTTATTCGACTTATCCGCCAATGAAAAAATTGTCTTACAAGAGCCGTTTAATCAATCGAATGTCAAGCGGAGAACATCATGGTATCAAAGTAACGGGTGAAGATTTATTGCGGGTTATTTTATGGGTTGATGCGATGGGACCTTATATTGGCGAAGAGGAGTTACGGCAAATTGACGATCCGGTATTTCAAGGGGTTGATTGGATTTCGCAACGTCCGCGTATTAAAACAGCACCAATTGTGCAACGTCCGGGACCATTTGATCCATTCTTTTCCGATACTGATCCCGCCTACAAATGCCCTTTACCTGAATTGTTCAACGCACTACCGTATGGTGTAAAACGATAAAAAACAACACATCGTTTAATAGTAAAGAATCCATAGAAAACTAGACCTTTTTTCTAACCTAAAATACATCAACGCAACAAAAAAAAACACAACGAAAAACCGCCTTTAACTCCTCCGAGACCACCCCTAGCCCCTCCGAAGGAGGGGAATAAGAAGATGCCTCCGAAGGAGGCGAATAAGAAGACGCTTCCGAGAGAGGCGAATAATTCCCCTCCTTCGGAGGGGTCAGGGGTGGTCTCCTACACGTTAGCGAAAAGGTCTAATGTAAATTTTCAGTTGTGGGATTCAATCGTTTAGGAAAAAGGAAAAAAGTGGTTAGAGAATAGGAACGAAGCATACAAAAACACAGCACTCTAAAGTAAACAACCCTTATTTAAATTGTTCACACTTTAATTTCCTTTACCTTCGCCTGCTTACATACCGGAAAGCAGGCATTTACGTTCTTGAGTCCCGCAAATTATAAAAATTTCCCTTAGTAGCGAGCAGATTAACGTAGAAGAAAAACAATAACCCTAGTAATCTTTTTTCATTGCTCAATTTGGTTTTTCAGACACCATTCTTTTAATCTTACATACAATTCAGAGAGTTGTCTCTTTAGGTAACTTCTAAAAACTCATTTTGTCCGCAAATTTTCACGAAAGATCGCGAATTAAATAATTTGTGTAAATTTGTATCAATTCGTGGATAAAATAAATTTATTGTCTAAATTTGTATATCTTGAAAATTTCGATAATTCCTTCAAAAATAGGTTGTTAGAAGTTGCCTATATTAGTATCCCTAAGTTTTAGTAATTCTTTGCCGGTTCCGCATTCCAGATCCGGGCAGTGCCGGTTGGCACGGCGCAAATTGAGGGATTTGAACTGTTCACATTTGAATTTCCCTTTACCTTCGCCTGCTTACTTATCGGAAAGCAGGCTTTACGCTATTGTGTCAGGCAATTTATAGTACGAACAGTATAGAGTTTTTGCAACGAAAATTCTACTTAGTTAAATTGGATATTCCTTTCTAACTAGTCGAGATTTTTAGCTGTAAAATTTTGCTATTTTTTTGTTGGGTTAATTTTTATCGATTTTTTATGGGGTACTATTTTGTTGTCGTTCATTTTTTACCCTAACCAATTACTATTTTATGTATTAATGGAATTTTGTTAAGGCGGAGCGTAACAGATATTCATTTTTTCATATTAAGTAGGTTGTTTTTTCGTTTAGTGCTTGAAATTGTAGTATTCCTCAAAAAATGTACCCATATATTATTGCCTCTTGACATAATGAAAAAACAATGTACAATTTGCCCCGCTTAAGTGTTTTGTTTTCAGTAATTAAGCGAATGTACCCTGTAGTTTTACAACAAAAATCAATGCAATATTTTGTTATAAAATTACTTATGGCGAACAATTTGTTGGTTGCCAATGGAACATCCGTTAAATGTAGAAAATTTGATAGAGTTCTACACAAATCGTTTTTGTATAGGATGAGAATTTTTTGCGTTAGATTGATTGTTATTGCGCGGATTTTTTTGCTTTGTCTAGGAAAAATTTACAGCGCAATAATTTTTGTAACATTTAATCCAATCCACTAACAATATTAAATGGAGGCGAAAATGAAAAAGACAAATTTAACATTTGGTTTGGTTGTTGTCGGCGTCAATTTTAACGTAAATGTTAAAATAGGCGGGGG
>JAITDV010000160.1 GCA_031282385.1 Planctomycetaceae bacterium
ACGTATAAAGGCGTTAGCGTAACTTCTTATCCGCTACGTATTGATGTTTATAAATTCGGAATCAACAAATTCAAAGATCATGCGGAACAAAAAGATTGGAAAGTTTGCGTCGGTAGAAATATTGAATATGAGGCGAATGCTTCGAGTGATTGCCATGGTTGGTCGTGGGAGATGCCGGATGGCGTTTTGAATGCTTGGAATATCAGCAGTAATACCAAAAGCGGTACAAATATGAAAATTCCTTACTCTGATCTTGCCCGCGCAAGTAATAGTTGGTTTGGAGACACTTATGGAAATGTAAGAGTCAAATGCTACGATAGCGACGGCAATTATTTGACAAATAATTCTTATAGTTTTGAATCCGCCAATAAATCCAAAAAAGTAAAAGTATTCTTTCCGCCTAACGTCAATGTTGACGGCAATACTACTTTCACAGCATCAAAACCGCCATGCTGGTTCAAATTTTGGAGGCAGCAAGACTCTAATGGCGTTTATGCAGTAGATGAACTAAAGGACTTCACTTTCAATCCTTCTTTAACAGCGTATGGTCAAGCAAGTTATCAAGTTATTTCCTGGGGATGGGATGAAATTTTATTGGAAGTAGGACAAGCAGCCGGTGGGACTCATTATCCAGTGCCACCAGGTCTTACAATAAATGGAATAGAGTTTGGCGGAGCGATAGGTATTGATTGTTGTCGTGAAGTTGTCGTGCATGAAAAAAAACATAATACATACTCGAAGGCAATTCAAGAAGGAAGTCCTGATATAGATCCCGTAAACAGTGTAGACCCAAGATTACCTGCTTATATTCCATCAACTAATTTAGGCGACTTGCTTCCCGATTCAGAAGAAGCCGCGTTTGGATGCTCCACTTCAAATAAAGATACTTTCGATTTACGGATTTCTAAAAACCAAGCTTACGCGGAATACGGCGATGGCGAATATGCTGTTATGGTAGAAGCAAAAGATAAAAAAGGCAATGCTTCAGCAGATTGGAGCAGAGGAGGTAAACAATGGTAAAAATTTTATTAGAAATGAAAATTATTCATATTATTTTGTTCATATTAAGTCTAACGTTTTTTGGTTGCGCGCAAGAAGGTCAATCAACAACTTATACTGACGAGCAACTTGCAGGTTTATCAAAATCAAAATTGATTAAAAATCTTAACTCTGAAAATCGTCTAATCGTCAATTTGAGCGCTGGAGAGTTATTAAAACGCGTGAATAGAGGCGATATTAAGAATATTGGCGGCAAATATGATATTTATGATAAGATTAAACGCAGCAATCATGATATTATGGTTGTTCATAAAGTAGCGCTCTTGCTTTCAAGATTTCCCAAAGATAATAGGATTATGAACGATGCAAAGAAGGATATTAAAAATACTGATGAAAGATCTTCTATTGCCGGTTTATCGTACTTGATTTATCAGGACGAGCAATATGTTCTTGACAATTATAAAATTGAAAAATATGAGGAAATTAATCAAATCGTCAAAGGTCTTTTCTATAATACGGTTCTTGTTAAAAATGCTCGTGATAAATGGTTGAGTGAAAATGTTGATAACTTCATAAAATGGCAGCCTGAAACGTCATATATTTCAGAAGAACATGTTTACGGAAATAATCCTTACCGTCTAAAGATACTTCGAGAAAATATTGGCGAATACGACGATTGTATTGTCAGGATGGCGGATAAATATATGAATCCTATACTACCGAGAAGACTAGTTTGGTTGTTAGGCGAATTTCACAAACCGTACGCTTATGAGGTTCTACTATTCGCGTATTGCGCTAAACCTGAGAACAGAACGGCAATCAGTCTTGGCGCGTGTATTGGAAGATCGGAATTCATTGTTAAATATTTAGATTACAATAGTAAAAGAATATTTCTTAAATCAATTCTTACTCGCAATGAATACCAAGAAATTAAAGAGATCAATGACGATGAAATTGTAAATTATCTGAATGAGAATAGTACAAAGTTTATGATAAGAAATATGACGCGTACCGTTCCCCTAATTCGTTTTGAACCGCATCAACAATCGCACAAAAAATTTATGGGCGTCGCTCTTTCGGGGTTTGATACGATGTGGTATCCGGAATCTTATAAAAAATTGAATTCGTCGGATTGGAATACAATAAAGAATAAACTTGAAAAATTTTATGAAAATAATTTATTAAATGATATATCGCACGAGCAATATCATGAATGTCGATGTAGTATCGCGCGATGTTTTCAGATTGAGTGGACTAAAGATCAAAAAAAGGATATAGCATTTTATGCCGCTAATTATGTTAAGCGTTGTTTGGAAAAAGAACAATTTTTAAACGGAGTTGAAAGTGATCCTGAACCGGATAAACTAGGTTTCCCCGGCGCGCGTTTTTTACCAATTCTTATTATGGCGCTGTCTGTTGAAATGATTGGAAAACCGGATAAAGACTATGAAAAAATTCTTAATGAAATCTGGAAAAAAACAAGGCAATCGGGCGAATTTTATGTTGATATTCGATTTGCTTTATTGAATTATTTAAGAAAAAATATTGATAGCAACTTAAATATACCAGATATATTACAAAGATGGTCTGCTGAAATTACTCCTGCCGATACGAAATTTCAAATTCTTGAAAATCAGTTTATCGCCAATGCAATTGACGAGATTTCGTTCATGTACGATATATGCCAATGTAAAAACGACGACGAAATTATAATAAAGGCACTGGAAAAATTAAAAAGCGATAAAGGCATAAATATAAATGATAGATTAAAAAACGAACATATAATTTTCTTGGTTTATAAAGTACGTCCTGATATTGATCCATTATCAATGTTGAATTTTCAGGCGCGTAAAAATAATGTAAGCGAAAGATATGTATTAATATCCTGGGGCTATCTTTTAACGCTTCAAAGGTATCATGATAAAAAACAAATTCCGGATCCAACATTGTTTCTTAAACTATCGATATCTTTTGGCAAGTTACGAAATGAGGGAACACTCTTGATCGATGAAAAAAATGATTTACATAAACTGTACAATGAGAAATTTGAGAAATTGATAAACGAGAACCAAAATAACAAACAAACCATAAAAACAGAACAAGATAAAAAACCAATTACTCAAACTAATACAGAATCTAATATTCATCAAGAAAAAAATATTCAAAAATCAGATGAAGATGTAACAATTATCCGACCAGAGAATCAGGGCGAGGATTTTTCGCTTTTGGATAATGCGGAAAATTTTAAGCGGTTGACTACGGCGGAAGATAAATTTGAACGTTGGAAGGCGGC
>JAITDV010000172.1 GCA_031282385.1 Planctomycetaceae bacterium
ACCCCGCCGGGGGGGCGGGGCCCACATAAAGAACAAATTTGCCCAAATTATCGTTACGATAATTTTCTACGGATTTCTCCTAAGCCTTTTCTGGGTTTATTTGGTTTTACTCTTGTTGAGCTTCTGGTGGTAATTGCAATTATTGGAGTGTTGATAGCTCTATTGTTGCCCGCCGTTCAAGCAGCAAGAGAAGCTGCAAGACGTTCACAATGTACCAACCATCAGAAACAATATGTATTGGCGTTGCATAATCATCATTTAGCAGAAGAAGCGTTGCCGGCTTTTTTGACATCGATCAAAGATCAGCCTTACTACAGTCCAACACTCCCGTTGTTTCCTTATATTGAGCAAACGGCACTTTATGAGGAAATTTCTTCTGCTGGCATTTCTCCTGGTATTCCATCAACTGCTATGCAAACTCTTATCAGTACGTTGTTATGTCCGTCCGATTATGGAGCCAAAAAAATGGGATCCGGGACTGTCAAAACAAATATTGTTGTCAGTTTGGGAGATGGTGTTAATGGAATGTCAAGCCGTGGACCATTTGGTCATGTGTACAATACATCCACTCCCGTTAAGAAAACTTTTACAGAAGTAACAGATGGACTGAGCAACACAATTGCTATCAGTGAATGTGTTTCAGGTTCCAGTTCGGCAGATTCGCGTGCCAAAGGCGGAGTTGCATTATTAGATACGGCATTAGAAGATTCATCCGGTCATAGCAATCCTGCTAATTGTTTCAATAACGCTATTGATCATAGTTCTCAAAGTGTAAAATCAATTTATACGGTAAGCAAAGTCTGGCGTTGCGGGCGCCACCTTCACTCGACTCCTTCATACATAGCCTTCAGTACAATTATGCCCCCAAATGGACCAAATTGTGCAAGGTCAAATATGGATAGCAGCTGGGGACATTTCAGCGCACAAAGCTTTCATACAGGAGGAGTCAATGTTGGCTTTTTGGATGGGAGTATTCATTTCATTTCAGATAATATTGATACCGGCGGTATGACGTCTGATTTACCCAGTAACGTGTCTGGTTTACAAGTTGGAAACAGTGTAATGGGAGTATGGGGCGGATTAGGAACAATTAACGGCGATGAAAGCGTTCAAATTCCATAAAAACCATCTCTATGCTGCTCGTACCAAAAATCGCGTGATTCAAGAGCGTAAAAGCCTGCTTTCCGATAGGTAAGTAGGCGGTGGTAAACGAAATTTAAGTGTGAACAGTTTAAATCTTTTTGTCCGCGAATTTTCACGAAGCGATCTTGTATAAATTATATGGGAAAATTTGTATTGATTCCTGGACAAAAAGTAATTTGTAAAAATTACTATCAAATTTATTTTCAAAATTTAGGAGACGATAACAAATGAAAACATTATTTTCAAAATTTTTTGTATGTGTTTTATGTACACTTATTTCCATTATCGGTTGCGGAAAACCCTCCAACATTCCGATTGATTTTCCCAAGATTTATCCTTGTGAAATAACAGTTGTTCAGGACGGAAAGCCGTTGGAAAATGCAATGGTTTCTTTCCGTCCTATCGGAGACGCCAACAAATATGCAAAAGGTTGTTCCGCAGTTACAGACGCCAATGGTAAAGCGTTGATGGTAACTTATGGTCAAAACGGTGTTCCAACCGGAATATATAAAGTCCTAATCTCAAAATTGCACGATGAAGGCGGTATCGAAGTTGAGGATAATTTCGGCTCAAAAAGTATTCAAGGCGCCAAAGTTTATTCTTATATTGATGTTAAATATTCAGACGAAAAATTGACTCCCTACGAAATAGAAATCAAAGAACAAAAGGAAATTCAAAAGTTACAATGCGATGTAGGTACGGCAATACGACAATATATCCGTGATACAACTTATTAAAATTGAAAACTATACTTGTCGTACTTGAATTTTTGTTCCCCTCGCGCGGGATTCAATTGTTTAGAAAAAAGGAAAAAAAGTGATTAGGGAATAAGGACAAAGCAAACAACGCCAAAAAAATGCGCCCTTATATTGGGTTTTGGTAACAGAATAGTTGACGAGAAAAACACACGCAACTGAATAATTAACCTTTTTTTATAGAACACGACAACGGAATTGCACGACTCCGAATTTGCCGGCTTCCAACGGATCCTTTATCTCAAACCTTAACGTAAACGAAGATACTCCATTCGGCTCAAGAACAAAACCTGACGGCACCGATGACATTGCTGAATCCGGAATAAACTCCAATCGCGTCGTTAAATTATCCATTATCGTAATATTGCCCAACGGCTCTGTACCAAGATTGTCAAACCTCAAAGTAAATTCAATAACATCCCCAGAACTCGCAGACCCCCTCGACGCTACCTTGATCAACCTCAACTGCGATTTGCCAGCAATCCCAGAATCGTCAATTTTGAAAAGTTGACCAACCCCCTCCCCAACCGACATCGACATCGGAACCTTATACGAAGCCTTAATCTTAACCCCCTCCGAACCTTGCCACACACGAGCATTCTGGCAACCCTCCGCAAGATGAACAATCTCCGCCGAACCAAGCTTCATCAAACGCAACGTGTCCGAATAAGATACTACTCCCTCAAAATTATTGTAACCCGCTAATCCCTCATTCGAACCAACTCCCGCCCCAACCATTCGTGATCGAATCCCATGCAAATCATCACGACCCCGCGTATATCCCGCAACAAATTCTTGCGCCGTTTGATCTGTCCTCTCAGAAGTCTTGCCCGTACCTGTTCTTAAGTGTTGATTCATCTCTCCCAAAGACATACTATGATCCGTTTTCACCACACCCTCAACCTTACGAACCGCTCCAAAACGCGGTGCATAAATATGCACCCTATTCGACCCCTCAACAACCGTCCGACCATCCACCGTGTCATAATGCGCCACCGTATCTCCAACATCAAGATTCATCACCGACCAATCATCCTTCACCAACACCTTATAATTGCTGGAACTACCATCACCATCACCCCCATCAACCAAATACTCAGCTTGAGGCAAAAAACCATAACTCCCCGAATGACGCCAACCTCCTCTAAACTCCGCCAGCCGATTGATATCCTCCGCCACAACTCGTGCTCCCAACTCATTCAATGACGGATCAATCCTAATCCCCGAATTAACAGAATCTTGCGGATATTGCAACGAAGCCTGTATTGTTTCTTGCGATTGACGAACTTGAGGAACTTGATGAGCTTGACTACGTAATAACATTGATGAATCCGAAGATAAATTATTCGGATAAGCCGAAGAATTATACGATAAACTTCCAGAATAATTACCGAAAGAATTATTGTAACGATAATCATTTTGCGCTATATCGTTGACATGTGTTACTTGCCGGATTTCGCGTGCTTGCATCGGCGGCGGCAAATTTACCGCATTATCAGTAAATTGGTATTGATATTGCGTATTTGAAACTGTATTGGGCTGCGGAATCGGCGCCGTATTAGATGGACGATTATTGGCAATATTTTGAACCGGCAAATAATTAGAACGATTGTCATGCAACAAAACAGGGTCTAACGCAAATGGATCAACCGGACTATGATAAGGTTGTTGCAAACAGCCACATAACAGCATTGAAAACACCGCTAAAAACAAAACAAAGCAAGATACTCTTCCGATTTTATAACCCATTTTCCAATTTAGATAAATTATACTGTTCGTACTATAAATTTCGTAACTCAAGAACGCAAAAGCCTGATTTCCAATATAGGTAAACAGGTGAAGGTAATGAAAATTTAAAGTGTGAACAGTTTAAAACTACACCAAAACACCAAAATAATATTTTCGTAACAAATATTCCAAAATTACATTCTAACGAATACTTCTATGTTGCTGGTACAAATAAGAACCTTGCGGTTCCTTCTTGATCTTGTTCAAGTACATCCAAGGCGGCGAACCATGGAAAAAAAACGCGTCAGCAAAACTCCTGTTCGTCGGCACTCGACCGCCAAGCTGAATCACCGCAACAGGTTTTCCCAAGTTGTGAGCAATAAGCATTGGGTCTTCGTTTGGTTTTGCTTCGGTTGTGATTTGTTGTCCGATACCGCCGCGAATCGGCAACGCTGTTTGAGGATTCTCAAGGTAAATCACCCGCGTAACAAACCTGCCGCTCAACGCTAACTCCAGGTCTTCATGCGTCAAATCAATTTGAATCGGATAATCAAGCTCACTGTTTTTCGGCGGATAAGTTCGCTGAAGTACTGTAACGCTTGGGAACAATTCTTTGCCCGGATGAAATTTGATGTCCGTAACCCGCAACCTGTAATTCGCCCCCAATAAAAGACCCACAAGATAAGGCGATTCCTCTCGCTCAACAAACCTATTATTAACCGCAAAAGCAATCCGCGCTCCATCAGGTACCGTTATTTTTACCGGTTGATAGTATCCAACAACTGGTTCACCCGGCATACCTGCCCATCGCGCTAAAGGATTCACTCCGGGATGCGGTTGAATATTGTGAGGCATTATTTGGGCAAAAACACATTCCGCAAAATTGATCGCAAATAACACCAACAACACAGGCAACACAATTCTCAATAAAACCAACTTCATCTTTCCAAATATTAACGTCAACTTGAACTTCTCTTCATGAAAATTCCAAAAACCTCTTGCAGGAATCCCGCGACTGAATAGTTACAATTTAATTTCGTTTATTTTTGCCTGCTTGCTTATAGGAAAGTAGGCTTTACCGCTCTTGAGTTTATCCAATATAAAAGACCTTTTCTCTAACCTAAAAATACATCAACGCAACAAAAAATCTACAACGAAAAACCGCCTTTAACTCCTCCGAGACCACCCCTAACCCCTCCGAAGATGGGGTCAGGGGTGGTCTCCTACAGGTTAGCGAAAAGGTCTATTATGGGGCTATAGGACGATGTTTAACTTCGGGTGTTTTGCAAAATACTCAATTACTCAATTACCTTACCCCTATCGGCGGAGCTAACATTGGTGCCGTTCCCTGAAAATTCGGAGATGTTGGCATATAACCTGATGGCGACGGAGGTTGGAAACCATACGGAATGTTTGTTGGCGGAGGTTGATAACCATAAGGAACTGTACCCATCTGCGGATAAGCTCTCACACTTGGCGGTGCTGGAATCGGTTCCGCATAAATCACCGGATACCGATAAGATGAATCCATTGCGTAAGGCAATTGCGGAGGTCCAGGTATGCCCGTAGTTGTCTTGGTCATCGGCGTACCATAAGGCGGAATGCCAACTCCGCTTATCAAATTGCTCGGAAGCGAACTTTGAATCGGTTCACTCGGAATCGCAACTTGCGGCGGCACTCCAGGCGGTAACGACGCAACTACCGCCTCTCGACGCTTCAATTCATTTTCCGTCAAACGCAAATCCTTGTTGCCCATGCGAATAATCGCCAAAATAGACCCACGATTCTGTGCCTCCATTATCGGATCAACTCCCGGCTCAAGATCAGTATTGACAATCGTACCTATACCAACAGTAGCTAACCCCTGAAATTCACGGTTCGGAAGATAAATTACTTTTGTAATAAGATTGCCGGACAATACTTGATCAAAATCATTGTCCGTGAACGAAACCGGCACCGGACAATGAACCAAATAAGCAAAAGTCTTAGGATTCGCCGGCGCAACTTCCAACGTCGGATACAACTCTTTACCCGGACGACCCGGAATATTTGACAATTTTAATCTATAAACTTTGCCGTGACCGAATTCATGAGTTGCCGGACAAATCAACGGTTCTGAATCAAAAGCACCCGGAACTCTCACATCATAATGAATTATAAGAGCTTCAGGACTGTCAAAACTGATCTGAGACGTCGAGTTTGGCGACGTATTTGGTGAAGGTGCGACGCCGGCGGCAGTAATATTGCCAAGCACAGGCGCCGGAATTATCGGATTAGGCGCAACAGTCGAATCCACGCCAGCTCCGCCAGCAGGCGAATCATAAGGCACATTCAATGTCATCGGATAATACATACTCGGTGTAGCTGGAAAATTGGCATTGCCAACTGTAGGCGGCGCCAAGGGCATTTGCGGCAACGATAATTGCGAAGGCGGTATAACTCCCGGACCAGGTCCGGCAACCGGCGGCGTTACATAAGGCGAACGATCATGAAGCCCTATGTATCTGGTGTCTTGACAGCCCATTACCATAGCTATTATCGTTAAAATAAATATTGACAAACTAAGTCGCATAAAGATATCCTCCCCTTTTTTCATATCCATTTGTACTCGTCAAAAAAGCGTACTCACAATTTGGGTAATGGGCAAGTGATATATTTGTCCGCCAAAAATAACACATCCCGAAATCAGTTTACTCCTACACCGAAAAAAACATAACAACCAAAACAAACTCCATACACTAAAAATATTACGCTAAACAAAAAACGAAATTCCCGTCTCAAACTCTGGTAACTTGATTCTAATGTTCGGCTGGTAATACTAAACTGTTCACAATGTAAATTTCATTTACATTTGTCTGCTTACCTATCGGAATGCAGACTTCTACGCTGTTGAGTCAAATAATTTAATAGTACAAACAATATGCTTATGTACGTTTCAGTTTTGGTAACACGTGCAAGTCTTATTTTATTGGAAAAACCTAATTGACGCGTTGACAACATCGAATTACTAATTTACGTTTGGTACAAAACGCGTTTGGTATAAAACGAAAATTGCACTGGACAAGAACCGGCACATTTATTATCATCCGCAACTAACTCCGTTCCATCTTTGTTGAGGCGTCAAAATGCAGATGCCAACTACCAAACTCATACCCAAAATCAAATAATTCCCGCCAACAATCAATACCGCCGAAATAACGGCACTAACCAACTCCTTATCATAATCATTCGACATATTATTATGCGTTTCTTTGGTATTTTCGTTACTTTTATAATTCAACAAAAAAAAACAGTTATTTCTGAGTTAATATCTGTATATTTGTTACAGATTATCATCGGATTCGTATTTGTTGGCACAATAATTTCTACGCAATCGAATTTATTTGCACAAAATACCACTCTTGACGAACTTAACAAAACCGGTGCAGTTGTTCTAAAAAATTCAATCGATACAATTTCACAATTCGTCAGAGTCGAATGTAATATGCGTATGTCAACGTTTGTTGACGGTTTGGAATTTACGGCTAACGGCAAATATGAAGAGCAAGTGGTAAATGCGTCTGAATTTGATAAAAATAAAATTGGAGGCAATACAGATAATTCTATTCCAAAAAGTCAGTTATCAGAATTTCAAAGAACAATGTATCGCCAAGAACTATATTTCACAATGGAAACAATGCCGGTTCAGACGGAGCCTAATCGGATAATTTTGGTTTGCTACCCAAACAAAAACAACAGCAAAAACGGCAATATCTGGAAGTTTAAGTCTGTAAACGGAATTAAAACATTGCATCAAATTAATATTGACGCTGTTGAAGCTGCGATTAAAAAATCACGCAGAGAAAAGATTGGAACGCCCGAAACGAAAATGTTTATGCAAGTCAGCATGTTATGGAATGTTGGCGGGATGACGGGTGTTTTGGGGCAGATTGATCGGTTTTATGAGTTTGCCGAGTTGCCGAAGGTTGAGACGATTGACAATATAAAAACGTTTAAACTTGCCGGCTCAATGCGAAAAGCATATTTTGATATTTTGTTGAAGAAGCACGGTGATCTTGAGAAGAACAATCGTTACCCGTCAAATTTGCCGTGTGATATTGAGGTTTATATCGGCGTCAACGATTCTTTTCCGTACAAAATTCGCTACCTTAACCGAAAAACCGAAAACGCAAAACCAAACAATCTACTCGTCGAAATCAATTACAACAACATAATTATCAACGGCGATCCTATTCCCGAACATCGTTTTTCCACTTTCCAAAACGAAGTCCCCGCCGGCGTAAGCAAAATCGACTCCAGCACCGAACAATACATAAAATCGTTGGGATTGTAAAGGAAGCAAATCGATTTCAGCCGATTAAATCGACCGAAATCGACCGCTGACCAAAACAACAAAACAAGAAAATCAGCCAAAACAACAAATCTATACAAAAAGGTATTTGATTCGTTGATGTCAAACTTCAATTCTGTATTTGTCACGTTGTTCTCGTTTTAGCATTGAGTTTGCTTCTTTGTCGTTTGTGATTTCTTCTTTTGCGGCGTCCCATTGCAATTTACGTCCTCCCAATCTTATGGAGATATTCGTCAAATGGCACGGCGTAAGCGAATGATGTTCCAAATCTGCAGATGCAACCGGCACTTCACGGCTCTTTACACAATCAAAAAAGTTTTTCATGTGGTCGTTGCTTGGTTTAACTTTCCAACCGTTTTCCGGCAACGGATTTTCTTTGAGTTCCTCAACCGGTTTACCAAACAACCCGCCGCGATTAACAAACAGTCGTCCTTTGTCTCCGATAAACATTATTCCGTTACGTTTATTATCGTGGACTTCTTGTGGGCAATTTTTACCGAATAGCCAATCGAATTGTTCTTTGGTTGTTTCTTTGTGTCCAATTGAACCGTGAAAGCCCGGCTTTTCTGCCATAACCGTGTAAAAGAGTAACTCAACATCATTCGGATATTTCAGCACGGCATAAAATCTATCAGGCGTATTGAAACAATCTGGTTTGTTTTCGTTTGGAAAAATCCCGCGACCTTCAACAGTTAAAGGTCCAGAATAATCTTGATCCATTCCCCAATGCGCAATATCCATGTGATGATTGCCCCAATCGGTAACCATTCCTCCGGCATACTCATACCACCAACGGAAAATTGCGTGCGTGCGTTGCGGCAAATATGGTTGAACCGGTGCTTGTCCTTGATATAAGTCCCAGTCAAGCTCATTCGGAACAGCTACCGCCTTAAACGGACCGCCCCAAGA
The DNA here is from genome assembly GCA_031282385.1 of Planctomycetaceae bacterium. Lineage (GTDB taxonomy): Bacteria > Planctomycetota > Planctomycetia > Pirellulales > Thermoguttaceae > WRKP01. The sequence continues at coordinate 8,887 of JAITDV010000172.1, forward strand.
ACTATAATAAGGTAACGCAACAAGAACTCGTTTGAGTTTACCAATACGTCCATTGCGAACCAATTCAATTGCCGTTTGAAATTTTTTATCACTTCGTTGCATTGTTCCGGTTTGGAAAATGCGTTTTGTTTTTTTGACAACTTCGCAAAGAATTTGACCTTCGTTTATTGTCAAAGTGATGGGTTTTTCTCCGTAAACATCTTTGCCTGCAAGAAGCGACTCGACATTAATTTTCGTGTGCCAGTGATCTGGGGTCGCTTGAATGATTACGTCAACATTCTTGTTTTCGAGTAATTTTCTATAATCTTGGTAAGTGGTCGGTTTGCCGCCGAATGCGGATTTCAATTTTTCGGCGTGCCGCAAATCCGCATCTGCAATTGCAACAACATTACCGAAACGTGCCGCGCTTTTGGTATCTCCACTACCCATGCCGCCAACACCAATCGCACCAATACCTATTCGATCATTTGCTCCTTTTGATTCTTCGCTGATAATAAACGGCGAAGCAAAAAAAGCCGCAGCAACTCCGCCAGTAATACCAATAAACCGGCGCCGTGACAATCCTGTTAATTTAACTTTCATAAAAGTCTCCTTTTTTTTTGATTTAAGGTTTTAAAGTAATAGCGATTTTTCATCGCAATATTTCAAACTGTTCACTCGTTAAATTTCGTTTGCCTTCGCCTGCTTACCTATCGAAAATCAGACTTTTACGCACTTGAGCCGCGCAATTTATAGTACGAACAGTATAAAGCGTGAACAGTTTTAAAAAACTTGACTGAATCATTACCATTTATTTACATCGATTCTTACAAATTTTCATGAGATGGTTGGTTGTTCGAATCTTTTTCGGTGTTCTCGTTTTAGCCATTTGTTTGCTTCGGCGTCGTTGATGAACTCTTCTTTTGCCGGATCCCATTTCAGATTACGCCCCAGATAACGGGCAATATTCAGAATATGACAAATCTCAGCAGTACGGATACCGGTTTCAAGATTGCCAATTGTCTGTTTGCCGCTGTATATACTGTCAATCCAATTCGTCGTGTGACCGGGCAACTTTAAATCGGCATTTTCCTTCAACCAATCTTGAGCAAGCTCCTTTGGATTAGAAGTCATTCTTGCGCGGAAAATTTCAATCTTGCCTTTTTCACCGATAAAAATTCCGCCGCCGCGATTCGACTTGCCAAGCCGAACAGTAATTCCGTTAGCGTAACGGAACGCCAGTTTAGGGTTCGAGCAAATATCATTGCCGCGTTTTGCCGATTCCGGTTGATTGTAAGTTGGCGGTTGCAGTTTTTCGCCTTCAACCAAAAACTCAACAGGTCCCGTTTCGTCCATTCCCAATGCACATTGAATCTGATCAAACCCGTGCGTTCCCCAACCCGTCATCTCACCGCCCGAATAATTACGAATCGATAACCAACCCGGATTACCGCGCGGAACAAATAATTGTTGATTGAACGGAACCGGTTCGGTCGGACCGCACCACAAATCCCAGTCAAGACCATCAGGAATCGGATCTGCAGGCAAATTACAGAACCAAGGCGTTTCATAATTTGCCGAAATTACTTCGGTTATCTTGCCAAGTCTTCCTTCACGAATAAACTTGCACGCAAGATAATTCTGAATCATTGAACGTTGCATACTGCCGCATTGAAAGACAATACCGGTTTTTTGAGCCGCCTTGCGCATCAAAATACCGTCTTCAACCGTCAACGTAATCGGCTTTTCAACATAAAGATGTTTGCCCGCCAACGCCGCATTGACACAAATCAGCGAACGCCAATGTTCAGGAGTTGCGGTAACAATCGCGTCAACATTTTTATTGTCGATTACTTTGCGGTAATCTTGATAAGCAAACTCAGTTTTAAGTTTATGCCGTGCAGCAATACTTTCCACGCGCTTTTTCCAAACATCACAAACGCAAATTACTGTTGTACGTTTGTCGCTTGCTGCAGCGTTGAAAACAAAGCTGCCCTGACGCCCAACTCCGATTCCTGCAATACCAATTCGATCATTTGCACCAGGTCGCTTTGCTGCAACATCAGCAAAAACACTACGCGGAATCAATACCGGAACCGCAACAGCAATTGCCGCCGCTCTCATTGAGTTTTGTAAAAAACTACGCCTTGAATTTTTATTTATATTTTTCATTGTCAAAAAAATTTTTTGGTTAAAGGTTAATTTTAAACTGTTCACACTTGAAATTTTGCTTGCCTCCGTTTGCTTACCTATCGGAAAGCAGGCTTTTACGCTCTTGAGTCACGCAATCTATAGTACGCACAGTATAAAGGTTGAAACAAACATTTGTAAATTCGGGTTTATCAAGATTGTTTTAAATTGATCGCAAGTTAAATTTCGTTTCCCGCCGCAAGCTTATCAAACTAAAAGCAAACTCTTACGCTTTACGGCAACAAAATTCACAGCACAATCAGTGAAGAATTTTTCGGAGATGTTCAATGCTTCTTGCGGCTTGGTCGAGTGTTCCGCATTCGACGCTCAATACAATATCTTGCGGCAACGGTTTCAGTACGGCAGCAACAGCAGCCCAATCAATCACACCATCGCCGCAAGCACACCCAACAGCAGTTCCCATAACTTTTCCGCGTTCCGCGGCGGATTGTTCAATTGAAATATCTTTTGCGTGCATGTGTACAAGTTTATGTTTGATTTTGTCCAACCAAACAACAGCGTCTTGCCCGCCAAGATATGCGTTGCCGGTATCAAAATTCGCGCCGACAAATTCAGATTTGACAAGATTCAAAATACGATCATATTTTTCAGGTATCAACGAATATGTTTGGTGCATTTCAAGACCAATTTTTATTCCACGCCGTGATGCAATTTTTTCAGCTTCAGTAATAGAGTATTTTATCAAAGTGAAATCTTCTTCTTCTGTTGTCCAAGTTTGTTTGTGACCTTCGTGAGTATTGATCACGGGTGCGCCGCATTCTTTGGCGAAGCGAGCCGCTTGCTTCAAGTATTCAACTGCTATCTCAGGTTTGGACAACTGACTATGAGACGACAACGCAGAAAGTTTCAAGTTAAATTTTTCAACCATATCACGAATACGAAAAGGATCATCAAGCATTGAAACGCTGTGAAAATAACGCGCTTCGCTAAGCAGTTCACGTCCCCAATGTACCATTGGCTCGATGTATTCGTAACCAAGTTCGGCGGCGAATTTGACGCCCCATTCAAAAGATTTATGAGAAGTTCGGATTGCTTCGAGATTGAGACCGACACCGATTTTACCCATTTAATATTCTCCTTGTTCAAATTTTAAACTGTTCACACGTTAAATTTCGTTCTTATTTGCCGGCTTGCTTATTGACAAACAAACATTGGCATTATTGAGCCGCGCAATTCATAGTACAAACAGTATAGTTGATAGTTAATTTAAGCCAACAATGCACACATCAATCATACTTTAAACTGTTCACGTTTTAACTTTCGTTTACTGTTGCCTGATTATCTATCCGAAAGCAGGCTTTTATGCTCTTGATGTACGCAAATTACAGTACGAATAGTATGAAAATTAATAAATGAACAGTTTAATGTACTGCTTGCTAAAGATAGGCATTGTAACCAAAAAAATTTTTTGTCCAATACCACATCATCGGAAAGAACAATTCTTTGAACGGTTGGTCGAAATTGAGAATAGTTCGACCAATTATGAGAAGAAGTCAATTATTCCCAAATTCATTCAAAAAATTGACAGGTACATTTTGCTATAATAGACCTTTTCGATAACCTGTAGGAAAACACCCCTGACCCCTCCGAAGGAGGGGAATAAGAATACGCCTCCGAGGGAGGCGAATTATTCCCCTCCTTCGGAGGGGTTAAGGGTGGTCTCGGAGGAGTTAAAGGCGGTTTTTCGTTGTAGGTTTTTTGTTGCGTTGATGTATTTTTAGGTTAGAAAAAAGGTCTAATGTTTCGTACTATAAATTGCGCGACTCAAAAACTCAAAAGCATGCTTTCCGATATAGGTAAGCAAACGGCGGCAAAGGGAATTTAAAGTGTGAACACAGTTTATAATATTACAATTTCATATTTGTCTTTACCGATAAAAAGAAGCAATGCGGATTTTAGATTGGGACGATCTTTTAAGCGTGAGGAATTAAGATATTTGTTCAATTGGTCTAAACCTTC
>JAITDV010000205.1 GCA_031282385.1 Planctomycetaceae bacterium
GTTGATCATACGAATAAATATGAATTTGACGCGTTAAATCGAACAACAAGTATTATGCAAATTGCAAACAATTCAATCAAAATCGCAAATATTCAATACGACAATTTCGGACAACTCGCAAAACAATTGCGTTTTGAAAACGGCAAATTAATTATTGAAACAAAAAATAAATTTGACGAACTCGGACGTTTAACCAATATTTCGCACTCTGGCAACAACAAAACCTACGCCGATTACGATCTAACTTGGGACAACACAAACCGAATTACCGATTTCGATTTCACATATCTAAACGGTCCTGCAAAAAAGAACGAGTCGAAATATCGTTACGATAAAACTTCGCAATTGATAAATGCAATGTACAATTTTAAGCTTCAAGAAATTTACAATTACGATCCCAACGGCAACCGCAAACAAACCGAATTTCAAGATCAAAAGCAAGTTTATGAAACGGGCGAATACAATCGTTTGTTGTCTGATGTGAATTATCGTTACGCTTATGATCGCGAAGGCAACAGAATTTCAAAAACGTCAAAAAAGGACAATTCAAAAACAAAATATTCTTGGGACAATCGCAATCGTTTAATAAAAGTTGAAACGCCAACAGAAACAATCGAATACATTTACGACTATCAAAATCGTCTAGTAAAAAGAACCAACAACAAAAAAGAATCAATATTTGTTCATGACAACTGGCAAATCATTTTACAATTCGACAACAAAGAATTGAAACTAACTCACCGTTACCTTTGGTGAACAAAACAAGACGAATTAATCTGCGACAATAATAACTGGACTCTCGGCGATCACTTAAACACAATTCGCGATATTGTAAAATCCGACGGAACAGTTGAGGAACATCTTGACTATAATTCTTTTGGCAAATTAATTTCTGTAACGAAAAATCCCGACTCAACATTTTTCGCTTACACGGGAAAACTCACAGACAAAATAAGCGAATTGCAATGGAATATTAACAGATGGTATGATTCAAATGTTGGTAGATGGGTGAGCGAAGATCCGATTGGGTTTAGAGAAAAAGACTTAAACTTATATCGATATTCAAAAAATATTGTATCTACATTTATTGATATTGCTGGTTTAGCGACAAGCACTCCAACTTATTTTTGTTGTAATATGGCTAGTGGTTTCGAACAAAACTTCGTGTTATGGGGAATGGGCGATCCTTGGACATGCGTGAGAAATATGTTTAGTGATGTGTGGTGGTTCGATCCTATTTAGGCACTGCCCAAAAATAACTATTCCATTACAAAAAATTTTTTGGTTTAATGGTATAGTTCCATTCGGGGTGGAATTTATGTAATTTTATTCGGCAATTTTCTAATTCTTTATTGGCGACCTTAATTTTCCGTTCGTATTTTTTTTCATCGACAACACAACAAACTTTTAGTCCTGTTGTTGTTTTCGTGTTACTAATTAAGTTGACGATGGTTGCCATATTTTTCAAAGGTTCGGCTCGCCAATTCTTACTGATGAATGAAAATAATTTATGTTCTATTTTATTCCATTTGCTTGTTCCAGGCGGAAAATGACACACGGTGATTTCTAGTCCTAATTCATCGGCTAATTTTTGCAACTCAATCTTCCATAATTTTGTCCGATAACCATTACTGTCGCCACAGTCTGCGGTGATTAATAATCGAGTTGCCTTGGGAAAACGCGCCAACCCCAGCTCTTGCCAATAAACGCGAATACTATTGACGGCAAATTGCGCCGTATCGTGATCAATACCGACATTGACAAACCCCAAATTATTCGCAATATCGTAAACGCCATAAGGAATTGCTTTACCAAGTTTAGGGTCTGGAAAATCATGCGTGTTGGTTGTTACAGGATTTTTCTTATTTCGATAAGAACGTCCTTTGTTACTAAAGTTGCCAAGATTTTCTTTTTTCTTGGTATCGACAGAAAGAACCGGTTGTTTTTGACGTATAAATTTTTTACATTGTTGATGGATGTACTCAAACTGGCTGTTACGGTCAGGATGGTTTTGACCTTCACGAGTTTTACGATTCGATTGCAAGGAATAATCCATTTGTTTCAATAAATGTCCCACCGTCTCCCGCCCAACTTGATGACCTTGCGCTTGTAATTCCGCAGCAAGCGTGCGTTCACTTTTACAAGTCCAACGCAAAGGGCGTCGGATCGCCGCGAGTCAAGGGTTCGACCAACGCGTCCAGAGCTTTAAGAAGTGTTTTATCTTTATCAGTACATTTTTTACGACCGCCGCGTGGTTGACGTATCATGCTGGAGGGCAACGGAGATACGGCATCTAATTCCTGAAGACCAAGACGAATGGAACGTCGGCAAAGACCGGTGGCTAAGGACACTGCCGAAATACCGCCGCGTCCGATACCGGTGGCTTCTGTGGCTGCCCAAAGACGACGAGAACGTTCATCGAAAATGGATTGAATACCCTTGTATTTTTTTCTAATTGTTGTTATGATACTGCTCTCCATGACAAAATTATACAAAAAATTGTGATATAAATCAATACCAGTTTTGGAATACTTATTTTTGGGCAGTCCCTTAATGATTCAAAAGATTATTTTGAAATTTATTGTTATTTAAATGGTTTGTGTGTTTTTGAACAGTTTATATTGTAACGTATAATATAAATTACATATAAAACCTCTATACAAAGTTGTATTAAAAGAAAGGAAAACCAATAAATGGAAATGAATACGATAAATGCTATACATACTGAAGTTACATCGTTTCTTCATGAATTTTGGGATATTTGGCCTTATACGATATCGCAGTTTACACCCGAAATTGCTGGTCGATTGCGTGATTGTGTTATTAGAATGCAAAAAAAATATCCACATTCAGCAATGTTACATGTTTACTTAGGCAACATTTCAAAAAATTGTAATTATTATGATATTCCTGTTGACATTCCTCCGCCTATTTGTTGTTATGAAAGCGCGATTAAAAACGATCTTTTTTGTACGCGCGCATATAACGAATTGGCTTCTTTTTTTGACGTAAAGGAATTACTTAAAGAAGCAGAAATGTTGTATGAGATTTCGACATTTATCGATGCTCAAATAGAAACTTTAATTGATCATGCAGGCATATTGGAACAATTAAATGATATTGCTAAATTACGATCAATAGTAAAAGAAGGCAGTTATTCATGTTCTTTTTTTAGGCGAAAATTCAAACAATTTGCTAAACTAATTGACGAGCGACAAAAATTAAAACTAGACTAATGAATAAGATTTTTTTATTGTCACAGCATTTAACTGTGATTACAAGAAAAGTAAAATGTAATTACAGATTATGAAGTCTAACTGTATAAAGTGAAATGAATAAAACCTACGCCGATTATGATCTAACTTGGGACAACGCGAATCGAATCACGGATTTTGATTTCACATATCTAAACGGACCGCCGAAAAAGAACGAATCAAAATATCGTTACGATAAAACATCGCAATTGATCAACGCAATGTACAATTTCAAGCCTCAAGAAAAATACAATTACGATCCCAACGGCAACCGCAAACAAGCCGAATTTCAAGACCAAAAACAAATTTATGAAACGGGCGAATACAATCGTTTGTTGTCTGATGAGAATTATCGTTACGATTATGATCGTGAAGGCAACAGAATTTCTAAAATGTCAAAAAAAGACGGTTCAATGACAAAATATTCTTGGGACCATCGCAACAGATTAATCAAAGTTGAAACTCCAACCGAAACAATTGAATACATTTACGACTATCAAAATCGCCTCGTTAAAAGAACCGACAACAAAAACGAATCAATTTTTATCCACGACAACTGGCAAATAATTTTACAATTCGACAACAAAAATCTCAAACCAATACATCGCTACCTTTGGGGAACAAAACAAGACGAATTACTTTGCGACAATGAAAACTGGACTCTCGGCGATCTCTTAAACACAATCCGCGATATTGTAAAATCAGACGGAAATGTCGCCGAACATCTTGACTACAATTCTTTCGACAAAATAATTTCTGTAACGAAAAATACCGATTCAATATTTTTCGCGTACACCGGAAAATTAACAGATAAAGTAAGCGAATTGCAATGGAATATTAACCGTTAGTATGATTCGGAAGTTGGTAGGTGGTTGAGCGAGGTTCCGATTGGGTTTGAAAGTAATGGATCAAACCTAGTACAATATGTTGGAAATATACCTCTACAATATATTGACTCGTTTGGCTTTGATGGAGAGAATGTCGCAGAAAATTACAGTTATAATTTTACCAATCGGTCATGGAACGTTAATGTTCCAGTGTCAAATATAACGCTTAATGTCGGAATTAATACATCGAACGTACTAGGGACAATTAGTATTATGGACGAGTGCTGTATAAATTCAGAAATTTTTTATAATGTTTCACAAGAAGATCAATTGACGCCAGGTTTTCGTATATTATATTCTTCAAAGCGCGGTAAAAAATATACGATACAACTAAGTGGTAATTTGAATATCACAGCGCAAGCAACTAAGAAAAAATGGGCGAGGTTGGGTATTCCAGAAATTGCAGGAGCGTATGCTATGGCGGAAGTGAGTTTGTGAGCAGTCTTCAACAGCAATTTTGATTTGTCTTTTTCATATATAACATGTAAGAATCAAACAAAAGCAACAGCTAGTTTTCCATATTCACTACAAATAAACGCAATATTTACAGCTAGTACTTATGTTTGGTCAGGTCGTTCAAGAAATTATGGCGTTACTGGAAGTATAAATGGACAAGTAACGCTAGCAGGTGAAATAATATTCGACGTTAATTATAGTAATAATCGGCTCCATTACCATATACCTTCTTTCATATATCCTACAATTAATTCAAATTCATCGGGATTACAAGCAACATTGAGTTATACATATCTTGGCGCCACGCGTACAAAAACAATATCGGTGTTATAATTTTTTAAGAGAAAATAAATTTATATGAAAATATTTTCAATAGTTTTTTGTTTTGTAGTTACTTTTTTTGCGGCATGTTATTTAGTAACTGCTGATAATACTCTTATTCCGCTTGATGAACATCCGGATTGTCCGGTTTGTTGTGATAACTGGGCGCCGATACCGATTTGCGGACATTCTTTGGCGGATAACACGCCCCAAAAACCTATAAATGGACCCGCCTATTTGTGTATTAGAGAATCATTATCAATCGACAAAATCAAAGAAATGGTCAACGATATTAATCAAAATACAAAACCAGTGTGTATTGATGTCGCTTGGTATTTTAAAGAATCTTCACAAGGCGATATACTACGAATTTTATCAACCATCGACAAAAAAAGAGTTATTGCATTAGCGATATGATTCCCGTCAGAACATAGTTTAACAGAAAACGATGAAACGTGGATTTTATCTTTAATAAATATTAGAGAATTATATTTGCAGGCGTCGAATGTGTCCGACAATTTTTTAAGGAAATTAAATATGTTAAAGAGTCTTGTTCGTTTTCACTGTGATTGTTTTGATTCTTTTCATAAAACATCAATATTGCTTAAAAGTATTTCTGATATTTCTTTATTGGAATTTTTTTCGTTAGTCGGCGGTAAATTTTCGGATAATATTGATTGGCGGTTGGAGAAAAAAATTAAAAGAATTATTTTGCGTCATTCTCGATTAACGCCTTCAGTTATACGGATAATTGGACAAGCGCCGTCGGTTTTACATATTGAGTTAATTGATTGTGAATTTCCCAACCTAGACAAAAACAAGGAGATTTTTTTCCACCCAAAAATTCGTTGTATTGGAATTCATGGAAACAAAAAAAATAATTACGATAGACAATTATCATTGAACGTATTGGACAACCTTGAAAAGTTTCCTGAATTAAAGATGCTCAAGATCAAAATATCAAAAGAGGATTTTCCTTTGGTAAAAAATAAAATTTATTATTCAAATAATATTATCAGGGTTTTAATTTTCTTTGACGATATTAAATCGCCGGAAACAGATAAGTTTATCGCTTCCATTCGAAGAGATCGAGCGATTTATGTAGATTATTATTCAGCGTGGCAAGATTTACTTTGGCAAGCTAGTTCAAAATCAGACGCTTCAATTGGTTTAACACAACAAAAATAACTATTCAACTTAATATAAATTTAAAGGAAAAAATATGAGATTAATGAAAATTTTTAATGTAGTTTATTCGTTGGATATTTGTCAACGATTATTAACAAATACATTCATCAGACCGTTGTAGTTCATATCAGGCGCGCAGCATAATCAGCTGGCAGGATATTATTTTATGATACTTTTTTTTGAATTTGTTTTGCGTAATTGATAGTGATTTTTTGTGTTGCGCCCAAGACAATATATCAAAAAGAGATAATTCGTTTGAAACTATGAATACATTAGAAAAAGAACAATCGCCGCAATTGGAACAAATGCAAAAAACATTTTATAATAAATATAATCAAACATTTGTAACTCTGACGCCTGACAACAAATTAACGCTTTTTTGTTACGATAAATTAGGGTGGCAAACGACGATTTTTCTCGGCGCGAATGTTGAAGCAGTTAAAGGCGAATATAAATTTGAAGGATTGCCGATTGGCAAAGAGTTTAACATTTACGTAACGAAAAAAGAAATTGCAAAAGACAACAATGACAACGCGGATAAAATTATACTTGGCGATTTAATATTCGTAAAAGAAACTTCATTCAAGTCAACTGAAACTACGTTTACTCTAAAATTAAAATCGCTCAAAGAACAAATATTAATTATACGAAAAATGCCGATGCGACATATTGAGTATGATTTTACCGGACGAACGATTGCGAGTTATGATGCAAAAAATAATCAAATGCTTTATTTTTACGATTCGCTAGGTCGTCAAATTGCGGTCGTTCAACCGCCGGCGGGCGAAGGTAATACGCGGCTTGCGAGTGAAAGTTTTTATGATTTAGCGGGCAATGTTATTGCAAATATTGTAGCGCCTTTTGACGCCGTAACATTAAAACCAATCGAAGTCAAAAAACGAATTACACGGATTGAACATGACGCAATTGGACAAATAACAAAAATCATTCAACCGCATCCAACGTTAAAAAATACAGACGGCGCAATAACTCGAAACGAACACGATCTTAACGGCAATATTATTAAGACGATAGATCCGCTTGGCAATGAAACGATTAATCGTTACGATAATCTTAACAGAAAAATTTCCGAAACAAACGCCGAAGGCGGCGAAACGAAATATACATACGATTCTGCTTGTCGAATGAAATCTTTAACTGATCCGGTTGGTAATATAACGAGTTGGTCGTATAACTTTCTTGGTCGTGTTTCAAGAGAGGAGATTGTAATAAACGGCATTCGGCAAAATCGTTATTTTTATTATGACGGCGCCGGAAATCTTATCTGTAAAATTGACCGCAACAGTCACGTTATCGAATGGACTTATGACGGACTCAACCGCCAAAAATCCGAAATCTGGTACGATACAATTAATTTGTGGATCAAAAAAACGCCATCCAAAAAATTCACGACAATTTACAATGATC
>JAITDV010000230.1 GCA_031282385.1 Planctomycetaceae bacterium
TCTACCTTAAAATTTAGCGAACTATTTTTTTCAGTATAAATTGTTGATGTTACTTCGTTCCATGCGTTGACTTCTCCCGCTCTTTGGTATAACAGCTTTTTCAATCCGACAAACCAAGCGGGAAAAGTCGCCGTACCGCCGCCAACTGTTTCTGTTCGGATTAGCATTCTGTTATTAGCGGTAGAGTTGTCCAAAACTTCTACCGCGCAATTTATCGTAACAGAAATTGTAATCTTTTGAGCTGGCATTGTTTTTTACGTCGTTATAAAATTGAACAATCAAATATTACAAAAAAAACTTTTTGGCAATCTCGATTTTGCATATTTTTAAACTGTTCACACTTGAATTTTCGTTTACCGACGCCTGCTTACCTATCGGAAAGCAGGCATTTACACTCTTGAGTCACGCAATTTATAGTACGAGCGGTATATTATCCGCCGAGCGCCAATCGTGAATAACGTACAAAAATCCTCTACAGTACGCGCGGCGCAGAAGTTTACTTTATGTAATTTTTTATTGAATCGACGCTCAACGCGCGAACGGTTGTAACGTTCATTTCTTTTGTTATTGCTTCGTTGACTCCAGTTTGGAATCTAAACAACCGTTGCGATTCATAGACGTATTGTCTCAACGTTGTTTGCGTAATTTTGAACGTCGATATTGTTTCGTCGATTGCCGCCGCCGAATTTGATAGAGAATCCGAAGATTTTACGGTTGCGTCGAATAATAATTCGTTTAGTTTTGTCGCCGCATTCGCTAAATTGTCGTTCAGTTTTAACGCGAATAATTTCAAGTCGTCGTCGATCGATTTATTTGAGTTTGTTTTTGCGTCTGTTTTTGCGTCGATAATTTTACCGTCGGGATTTATAGTTATTGTCGCGTTGATGGAATCGCGAGTTAAATTATTTGGCGAATTGCCAAATATGTCGGCGTATCTTTTTTCTAATCCTTCTTTGTCGCCTTTTCCGTTTTCAATTGTTACGCCGTTTTTGTATGAAAAATTATATTTGAAATTTAGGTTTCCGATTTCGTTTTGTTTTTGGAGTTCGCGTAAAATTGAATCAAAAGCGCCAGCGTCTTCTTTGAATAATTTATTTAACAATTCGTCGTCCGATTTGTTTTTAAATTTTAGCGGCAACGCGCCCGCCGCTCTTTCGGCTTCGCTTGTAATTTCAAAATCGTTTATTGTTATACCGTATTCGCGCAACAATAAAGCGTTTTTGCTTGCGAGTTGTAAATTGTTGTATTGTATATTGGGATCGTCTTCTAAATACGCGCTTGAGCCAATAAGTAAGCTATGCGAATCCAATAGATCGGCGCGCAGTTCGTAATCTTCGTTAAATAATCTGTCAAGCGATTCTTTTTGGTCTAGGGTGATTCTTTTACGGCTGACTGTTATTTTACCGTCTTGGTCGATTGAGAATTCGATCTTCTTGTCCGTTATGTCGAGACCGTTTTCGTATAAAATCGACGCGATTTTATCGTCGATTTTTTTATTAATATCTTGCAATTGCAACGAGCAATATTCGGACGAAACGTTAGGAAGATCGTATGCGAAAGAATATTGAGAAAAATCAGGCAAATTCAAAGCCAAGAAATCCAATGATAAAGTTTTTTGACCTAATGTTTCGCCGTACTGGTCGGACAATCCGTCCGACAATAAATTTTTATCAAATAACTCGCCGTATATGTTATTAAGTTTTTGGATATTTTGCGTTTTTTTATTAGAAAATTCTTTTTCAAACGCTGTTTTTAAAACGCTTTTTTCACGCGTTTTATTTTTTCTTTCGATATTATCGTACCAATAATTCTTTTTAGTTTCTAATACGGCGTCAGGTTTTTTGTACGTTATGTCGGGGAGTTTAATTTGATCTTCCGACAAAATTATTTCGTCCGCGTTTAATTGAGGAGTTGCGACGGATTCGCCGTTAAATTTAGTCGCTCGGATTATAGATTGGCGGATTGTGGAATGGTTGTCGGATTTTGTCGAATTAACGGACGATGATTTTACGGTTGAGATTGTTAAGATTTTTGTCGCGGAATACGACGTATTATAAATATCTGACATTTTATTTCAATTTATTGTAATCGTAAGTAATGAAGCTAAGATTGTCATACTAATTATTAAACATTTTGAAATATTGCCGGCATCTTACTTTGTTAAACAGACATAGCGGATACAAAAAATAATTCGATAAGCAATCAATCGTTCAAAATCTTTTTCAAAAAATATAAGCATTTTAAATTGTTGTTACATTAAATTTTGCCGGTTGCCACCTGCTTGCCTAAATTGAGATTTCATTTTTTAATCGAACTAAATAAAGATCAACCTCGATTTCACAGTATCAAAAAACTGAAATCTTAAAGCGTACATCGGCAACTTATAAATAAAAACTTTTGATAAAACAAAAATGTTCCAGAAAAAACTATACGCGACATAATAAACATAACCATTATACAATAACTATATTCATGTTGTACTAAAGTTTTTTCCGAAACTATCGCCTATTAAACTGTTCACACTTGAATTTTCCTTCACCTTCGCCTGCTTACCTATCGGAAAGCAGGCTTTTACGCTTTTGAATCATGCAAATTATAGTACAAACAGTATACATTTAGATCGTTTGATAAACATACATTACTTACCGTATGTATAACAATAGTATTCAACGCTACGGTATTGTAACCGAAACAACAGCAGACTTGGCGGACTCGTTTCCACCGGTTATCTGTGTAACGGCAAAGTAATATGTGCCGCTACTTGTTTTCGCTATTGTTACGCTATGTGTAGATCCCGATACCGTATTAATATATGTCCAGTTGTTACCAACTCGTTCATAAATTTTATAGGATGCGGGTATTGGGTTAATAGGTCCATAAAAAACATCTCGTTCAAGCCAACTTAACGTAACAACATATCCGCTCGTGTTCGTAGCTTGAACCCCTTGCGGGACAGTGTATGCAACGAAAGTAACAGATTTTGTCGGTGAAGTTGCAATAACATTTCCGCTACTATTCAAAGCTTGCAGCCACATTTGGTAAGTGCCAGGTTTACATCCTATGGCGGTGGCTGGTGAAGATGTTGCAAGCAGTTGTGAAGCTACTGCTCCTCCATCACTTCGAGTCAAACATGGCATATAACGTGAAGCTCCTGCCAGCGTGTTAAAGTTTATTTCTGCCTGACCAAAATGGGTTTGGGTTATCGTATTAATTTTAAAAACCGCCGACGCAGGTAAAACCTGGGTTGGTTCGTCATCCTCATCATACCAATATTCATAGTAATCATACTCATCGTAATAAGCAAGTCCATCGTTTTCTACAGCGGACGCCCACATAGTTAAAATGGTATAACTTGTCAATAAAACAAATAATACCATAACTAACCTTACGCCAAATTTTTTTTCGTAACTCATAAATTTTCCTATATGTTTAGCACGCGTTACTATTTAGTGAAATCATTTCTGAAGACACATTATCGCCAGAAAAAAAGATTACTATTCAAAATAGTTTCAACGACATGCATTCTTGTTTAGAATGTTTTCTTAACATCCTTCTTATATTGTAACATTGCGTTCCGACGATCAGCGTTCCGTCGTTTTTGAACGCGAGAGTTGAAACTTGATCTTCGGGCAAGTCGTCTTCGCGCGTAAAATGTCGCCATTTGCCAGACCCAATTTTGTAACGGGAAATTCCCGCGTTTGTCGCTATCCAAACGTCGCCGTCTTTCGGACAAATTTTTATGTCGAAAATTCTTTCACCAATCGGTCCGTCAACAACATCATAATTTTTCCAATCTTTCCCGTTAAAAACCGAAACGCCCGAATTCAAATGACCAACCCACAAACGCCCAAGTTTATCGATTGCCAACGCGTAAACGTTATTATCGCCGAGACCGTTTTTTGTAGTGAATTGCGTAATTTTTCCGTCAACTCTAAAATGAAAGACTCCTTCATCTTCGGTTCCGATCCAAGCTCCGCCTTCGCCGTCGGAAATTAAAGCGCCGATGAATTTTGCTTTGAGATTGTTGATATGTTGAAGCCGTAATTCGGGTTTTGAAACCGCCGGTTTATTTTGGGCAAGCGCAAGATTTGACAAGATTGAAATTGTCAAGATAATTATT
>JAITDV010000407.1 GCA_031282385.1 Planctomycetaceae bacterium
TTTTGCATTTCGTTTTCGATTTTTGGAAAATCATCTTCGGTCAAGTGGTGATCCAACCAAAAATCGTAGTAAAACCCATTTTCAACAGTGGGACCGAATGCGAGTTGCACATTTTCGTAAAGCCGCATCACCGCACGAGCCATCAGGTGAGCGGTTGAATGACGCAGAATATCAAGCGCTTCGGGGTCAGTTTTGGTGATGATTCGCAATTGCGCGCAACCATTATCCGGCAATTTGTAATCCGCTCCAACAGTTTGTCCGTCAACTACCGCCGCAACCATCGCCCGCAATAAACCCGCCCCAATATCTGAAACAACATCAAAAACCCTAACGCCACACGAATACTCCCTAACAGAACCATCCGGTAAAACAATTTTAAGCATGTTAAATCTCCAAATTCAATCCCGCAATTCTTGCTGACGAATTGCAAATAATAAACAGTTCACTCGTTAAATTTTTTTGTATTCTCTACTCTTCAGTCTGTAAATTACAAACTTAGCTTCAATAACGTTTGGCAAATTTACACAAGACCCATACAGTAAAAGAGGAGAAATTATACAAATAAACAAATTATCGACAACCGCCGTATTTAAGCAAAAATTAATAGCTATTCAGTTACGAGATTCCTGCAATCCAATTGTCTAGGAGTCAGGGAAATTTGGTTTAGGGTATAGAAACGAATCCGACAGGAATGTAGCGATCTAAAGTAAACAACCCTTATTTATCCAATTCCTCTTAGTAGCAAGCAAATTCCCCTTTGACCTCGTTACAACGTTTTTGCAATAGCATATATGTTTTGTGTCCGTTGCTGAATCGAACATTTTTTTGCAGCACAAAAAACGAATGGGCAACGAAGTTTTGAGAACGGTTGGGATAAAAAGAGCAAGCAAGATTCTGGATTAGACCTTTTCGCTAACCTGTAGGAGACCACCCCTGACCCCTCCGAAGGAGGGGAATTATTCGCCTCTTTCGGAGGCGTCTTCTTATTCCCCTCTTTCGGAGGCATCTTCTTATTTCCCCTCTTTCGGAGGCGTCTTCTTATTTCCCCTCTTTCGGAGGGGTCTTCTTATTCCCCTCCTTCGGAGGGGTTAGGGGTGGTCTCGGAGGAGTTAAAGGCGTTTTTTTGTTGTAGGTTTTTTGTTGCGTTGATGTATTTTTAGGTTAGCGAAAAGGTCTATTGGAATGCGAAATCCCATAAGTAACATGGTGCATGTGATAACACTCAAGCAACTGAAATAGCGGGAAAGCACCATCCCGATACGACGATTTACGAAAAGATCAAGAAAAAATCGCGAAGAGTACCAAAAAAAGAAAAATCAAACTTACTGCCTAAATTTCGCATTTTTAGAAGTTCCCCGTGGTGATACGTTGTTGGTAAGTAATCACCTGCGGTTCCGCGACATCCCACCGCTGGTTATTCATCATGTCGCCGCAATCGCGGCTAGAAATGAACTTAAATCAAAACACTAAATCCGCTGAAGTATTACCAAAATTTCTATTTTTCTGTCAAGAAAGTGCTATTGACACTTATTGAATGATTTGTTAAATTTACGCACTCTTGAAAATTATGGTTAAGATTTATGAAATTTGACTAGTGTGGTTTGTACAGCAAATCAAGTATATAAGTGTTTTTTTTATGTTTTTGTCAAGGAATTATTTTTTGTAAAAGGGGGACGAACTGGTTTCGACCGGGCTAGTGAAGTATATGTTGCGTGTCGTGGTTGGTCAGCGGGCCACGTTAAAAGCCGACTAATAAATTCAAATGCCGAACCAAAGTTGGCATTGGCTGCCTAATGAAAGGTTGCCCCGAATACATGCTGTAGCCGAAATGGTGTGATATTCGGACGTAATTTCGGATCGTTTCTGTTCAAGTCGATTACGGCAGAGACTAAAAAAAGTTGTTGACTCGTTTACAAGGTACCGTTGCCGATAAGGGACTGAGTGAACTAAAAATCAAATAATCGGACACACACGTAGATGCTTATATGGAGCGGTTTCGGGACGCGGGTTCGATTCCCGCCGTCTCCAATATTTGACAGGATGATGCCTCCTCTTTTGGTATCTTGGGTTTTTTTATTTCTTGCCGTTAGAAGTAAAAATTCCGACTGTTTTTATTTCTTGACGGCAAAAGGAAGATTGATGAAGATGAAGATTTACGTTGGTAACCTCGCTTACCGGACTACAGATGACGAAATCCGTCAGGAATTTGAGAAGTATGGTGCTGTTAGCCAAGTCGATATTATTACCGACCGCGAAACAGGACGCTCGAAGGGATTCGGTTTCGTCGAAATGTTGGACAATGATGAAGCGACTGCGGCAATTGAAGCCCTTGATGGGTTCAGTATTGGCGAAAGAACATTGAAAGTAAACGAAGCGCATCCTAAACCTCCGCGTTCAAACGGATTCGGCGGAGGCAACAGATCACGCGGTGATCGAGACCGTGAGCGACGATACTAATCGTTTCTCTTGTGTGCCGATTGCAAAAAAATGAAAGACAGACAACATTCAATTGAAAAATTTTGGAATTTGTTGAACAATTAAATCAATTAATCTGAATACTGTTCGCCTATAAATTGAATAACTCAAGATCGTAAATGCCTGTTTTCCAATAGGTAAACGGGTGGCGATAAAAGAAATTTAAAGTGTGAACAGTTTAAAGTTAGTTTTTCGGTAAACGAGTTGATGTTGATTGACGGATTTCAAAGATACCGAACACAAATTAGAATTCAGTAACACAAAAACCTTAAAACGGGTTTGCCAATAGGTAAATCCGCAAGCGTTACCGAAAATTAAAGAGTGAACAGTTGAATAAGTTTGAATGTTGTTTGTCCCTTATTCTTTTGGTTGTTATTTTTGCAACTTGATTAAATTTCTGAGAGCCGTCTTTCTAATGGTGTTCCTTTGGCAAGTTCACGTAATTCTTCCATGTTAAGTTGATTTAAATCAATATCTGCTTCAGGTTGGGGAATTGGCGAATTGTACGGGCAAACTGTTCTGCAAGTATCACATCCAAAAAATCTGCCGCCAAGTTTTTGGCGTATTTTTTCAGGAATTTCTCCGCGATGTTCTATCGTCCAATAATTTATGCAATACCTAGCATCCAAAACATACGGCTCCACCAACGCTCCAGTCGGACAAACTTCAAGACAACAACGACAATCACCGCAAGGATCCTCAAAAAACGCAGCATCGCAATTATCTTGATTTTGATCGCGGCAATTTTGATTTTGACAATTTATGTTACAAAAATTATTGGAGTTGTTTTTGGTTGCCGTGCCGGTTTTATTAGTATTTATTTCAAATACTGGTTTTGCCGGATGCAAATTTACTGTTGACAGAATTGCGGCAAGAAAAACATTTGAGCCGTATTGTTGTGTGATCAACATTGTATTTTTGCCAATTTGTCCTAGTCCGGCGTTGATTGCGTATTGGCGTTCGAGAAGCGGTGCAGTATCAACTACTCCACGGCAACGTTCTGTTGGATAAAGTTCTCGATGCAAAGATAAAATCGGTTCAAACTTTGATCTAATCCAAAAATGATAATCAACTCCACGCGCATAATCTGCTATTCCTTTGACTTTGTTGATCGCTCGCGGCGATTCGGAAAGTACGCGTTCAAATGACACGCCGAGCATGATAATTGATTTGACGCCGTTTAGTATGGAATTTGGATTTTCTCTTGCTTTGCGGTTTTTTGCCAAGTATGACATTCCGGCAAACATTCCAGAATCTATCCAGCGTTCAAATGCGCCGAATGTTGCGGGGCGAACTGCCGCTGCAACTCCAACCGATTGAAAACCTACTTCAATTGCCCGACCCGATAACAACTCAAAACTCATAAAAAACAGTAAAAAACAACATACAATCTTTTCACAAAAAATCTTGCATTAGTTTAACAAGACAGATTTTATTTTGTGGTTGTTTAATGAGTTGACGAGTAGTTTTGCTTTTTGGAAGTTACCGTTTTTATTGTGTTCGGCAATCACGACAATCGGAAACGCACCGGCAGAATCCGCCGCCAAACATCCTGCTACACTATCCTCAAGAACAATAAGCTCAGACGGTTTTACTCCCAAACCGGTTGCTGCCCGCAAATAGATTTCCGGATCCGGTTTGCCGCGAACAATATCTTCCGCCGTTAAAATAAATTCAAACCGACCCGCAAGATTAAACGACGACAACACCGCAGTTACAACTCGCAACGAACTACTCGTACAAATACACTTCGGTATCTCATGCAACTCAAGAAAGTCAAGCAACTCAAAAAGACCAGGCATTACCGAAAAACCTTCCTTGAGAAATCCAAGAAAAAGCTCTTCCGACTCATTTTGCAACTCTTGCCAACTTTCTTGTAACGAAAATGTTTTTTTGAAAAACTCAAAACAATCACGCGGCGGACGACCCATTATTGCATTGCATAACTCTTCCGTATATTCATAGCCGCGCCGTTCAAGCAACGCCGCAGCAGCTTTCCAATAAACCGCTTCTGTATCAAACATCAGACCATCCATGTCAAACGCAACTGCCTTCATAATATTTTTTCAGATTAAATTATTTTTAAACTGTTCACACTTTGATTTCAGTAATTATCAAAACAGCATTTTGAATGAACTGATACAAAATAACAACTCCACTAAAACCTAGCACCCTAACCTCTCTTACTTTTTGAAATCATTTGAGTCTTTGCCGATTTTTACGAAGTTACACTATACATTTGCCATATTGAACAGCGGCAACATTAGAGCTAGGACAAAGAATAAAACAACCAATCCCAACAAAATCAACATTATCGGTTCAATAAATCTCACTGCTAAATCAAGCGCGCGCCAATTCCGATTCTCCGACGAAATTGATACCGAAATCAAAACAGAATCAAGCGTGTTCGATTCCTCCGCAACCGCAATCATTTCCGTTAGCGACTTCGGAAAACAACCCGATTCCGCTAATGGTTCCGCTAATCTTGTACCGCTGCTGATTTTTTCGGATGCTTTTTGAATTGCATTTAGAAGAACACGATTGCCAATCGCGTCACCTGCAATATCAAGCGACTTGACTATCGGAACTCCATTTTTCAACAACGTACCCAACACTCGACAGAAACGTGCAATTGCAAAACCCTCATAAACTTTGCCCGCAACAGGAATGCGCAATTTTAATCCATCCAGAAACAATCGACCTTGATCCGTTTTACTCCAGAACCGAAACCAAATAAAACCGCCAAAAATAAACGGTAACGTTGCTGTAATAATATATTTTGTACGGCGTGAAAAGAATAAGAGCCATTCTGTTATTTGAGGCAAATCGCCGCGATTACGTAGGTCATTGAAAACCGTGTCAAATTTCGGAACAATAAAAAACATTATTATTATCACAACCACAATCAAAAATACTAACAAGAGTATCGGATAAACAAGCGCGCCGATAATACGTCCGCGTAAATCGTCTTGAGCTTCTGTATGTTCTGCAACATGAGTTAGCGACTCTTCAAGAAAGCCGCCTTCACTGCCTGCCCGAACCATCTGAACTCCCATTTCTCCAAACACAACTTGATAACGCCCCATTGCCTCCGCAAGAGTGTCGCCCGATTCAACTCGACGATACACATTGTCAAGAACAAACTTAAAATTCACATTGGAAGTCTGATCGTGCAGAATTTTCAACGACCGCAGCAACGGAACTCCGCCGCGTAGAAGATCCGCTAATTGAGAATAAAATGTTGCAAGAAGTTCGCCGCTGATTTTACGTATTTTACCGGTTACTACTTGTTGCATTACCGGAGCGATTGAAACCGGAAACAATCCGTTTGCCGAAAGTGCTGCTGCCGCTTCCGGTTCATTTGCCGCATCCAAAACTCCCTCAACCTTCGCCCCAATATCATTGCGGGCAACATACCGATATTCAGGCATTCCAAAATCTCCCTTCTTGACTGTTCACAACTTAAATTTCGTTTACCGTCATCTGATCTGCTTATTTATTGGGTTGCAAATAGAAACCGATTTAAACTGTTCACACTTTAATTTTCCTTTACCGCCGCATGTTTACCTATCGGAAAGCAGGCTTTTACGCTCTTGAGTCCCGCAATTTATAGTGCGAACAGTATAACTTGCGATGAGTGTTCACAATTTATTTCGTCAACTTGTTCCATGTGATGAACCCGCTAATTAAACCGACAATTACTCCAATTGAACCGTCAACAATAAATTGTAAGGCGGTATTTTTCGACAACGGCGGAATGTTTGTAGAAACGAGAATTACGCAAACGATCATTACTGTGAAGTTGAAGACGACCAAAGTAGTTTGGAATCTTTTTTTCTTATCGTCGTCTGACATTGGTGCGGCGGGTTCAACTTTTGTTGTTTTGGCGGTATTGGGGGCGGTTGTTTTTGTTGTAGTTGCGGCGGTTTTGGTGCCGTCTTTTTTCCGTATTAGTTGTATGGCGTCGCGTGGGTAGTATTTTGCAATTGCCGGAATTATTTCTGCTGACGTGCAAATTGTACTGCGTACAGGAATCTCAAAAATCATCCGTAACTCTTCCTCAACATCGGGATTGACCGGTTTGGGCGATGCCAATAAGAGTTGTCCGCGATCTATCATAAGCGGGACAAAAGAATGATGCCGTGCGGTATTTGGATTGATTTGTGCTGCTATCTCCTCGTCAACTCCAATTTCGTCAATACTCACAAACGGTAAACCAACCGATTCTGCATACGCAAGCATTACTGTTTCTTGTGTTCCTAATTTTTGTTGCAATACTGCTTCTTGCAAATCTATACCGACAGCGTCAGCGTAACTTTTGACTTGTTTCATTCTGTCGGGGGGGACAATTTGGTTGGCGAGGAGAATCTCTTCCAAAGACCGCCGTGCTTTGACCACACCGACTTTACGACCGAGTGAGATATCGTACTCAAGTTTGCGAGTCGAATCTGTTAGGCAAAGCATTGCTTTTGCGAGTTCGTTTAGCAGTTTTTGCGACTCTTCAATATAATCGCCTGATGCAAATTTACGCACGTGTGCATTCAACTGGCGGTAATTCTTACGAATTTTCTCAATATCATCTTCAAACCGTTCCAATCTTAAAAGTTGATAAAAGTTAAGCGGACGATTTTCTGCACCTATTTTCAACCAGTCCCGATAAACATCAACAGGAACTTTTGCCATTTACGATCTCCCATGTTTCTAAATTTTCTAATTTTTGTAACGAAAAACTACACTGTTCGTACAATAAATTACGCTCTTGAGCCACGCAATTTATAGTACAAACAGATATGTTGCCGTAACTACTTTCTATCCAGAACTAGGCAAAGTATATCTTTGTTTCATGGATTATCAAGCGGGTAGAAAAATGGTATTCCGCTTGTACTATAAATTGCGCTATTGAGTAACGCAATTTATAGTAGACCTTTTCGCTAACCTGTAGGAGACCACCCCTGACCCCTCCGAAGGAGGGGAATTATTCGCCTCTCTCGGAGGTATCTTCTTATTCCCCTCTCTCGGAGGCGGTTTCTTATTCCCCTCCTGCGGAGGGGTTAGGGGTGGTCTAGGAGGAGGTAAAGGCGGGTTTTCGGTGTAGGTTTTTTGTTGCCTTGATGTATTTTTAGGTTAGAAAAAAGGTCTAATAATTTCCCTTCGCCAGAGG
>JAITDV010000425.1 GCA_031282385.1 Planctomycetaceae bacterium
TGTTACTAAAACAACTGAAAAATATAACAATAGCAAACACTCAAAAATAATCAGTCTGTAGCCATTTTTATGAAATAAGAATTTATATAACTTCAATAGTTATAAGTACTTAACAAAAAGCCTCCGGAACTTCGGTTTAAGGAAAATCTCGGATAAAACAATAACTATATTGCAAATTATAACTCTAAATTGCAACCTGATAAGCCCAGAATTTATAGCACCAAATGACTTTTTCAGGGACAACTAGTTACAATAAGTAATGTTTCTTTGAGTATTTATTGTTATTTTGCAGATAAGATAATCAAGAGTTGTGCGGTCATAATTCGCAGAAACATTGTTAGCGGATAAACTGTTGCATAACCGATTGACGGTTTGTCACTGCCGCTTGCACCAACAGAATACGAGAGCGCCGGCGGGTCTGTTGTGCTGCCGGCAATCATGCCCATAAGAATAAAATAATCTACCTTAAACACCTTGTAAGCCAAAACACCAACAATCAACAACGGCGTCAAAGTAATAATAACCCCCAAACCAACCCACAATAAACCATCTCCATCCACAACCGTCTTGACAAAACTTTCTCCAGCTAAAAGTCCAACACAAGCTAAAAATAAACAAATACCAACCTCTCGCAACATCAAAACAGCACTCTTGGTAATCTTAGTTGGAAAATAAAATTTAGTACCAAAAGCACCCATTAAAATTGCCACTACCAAAGGTCCGCCCGCTAATCCTAACTTAACCGGCTGCGGCACACCCGGAATATAAACCGGAATACTACCCAAAACAACTCCTAATAAAATACCAACAAAAATCGGAATCAAATGAGGCTCATCAATATGTTTATCTGCCGTTGCTCCAGCATTAGACGTAATTGATTCAGATGTTGCTTGCGGTTTTTTATTGGATTCCTGATTAATATCAACCTTAAAAATAATCCTAATTAAAATAATCGAAAAAATTATACCAACAACACCTAACGGATAACTCATTGCATAAGCAGTTCCAAGAACATTTGGATCGCCGTTTAAATTAGCATAAGCGTTTTGAGCCGCACCCAATCCTGGAGTATTTGTAATTGCCCCTGAAAGTATGCCGACCATTGTTGGCATGTCTATTCCGGTAATATAATGAAGCAAAACCGTAACCAATACTCCTAAAAGAACTATCGCTGTAGCCAGCAAATTAAGTTTTAGCCCGCCGGTTTTGAAAGTTGTGAAAAAACCGGGACCAACCTGCAAACCTACCGCATAAACAAAAAGAATCAATCCGAATTCTCGAATAAAATGTAAAACCTCCGGATTCATAAAATGCTTGGTTTTTGTGGTGTCAATATATTGCATCCCAAAATGACTCACCGCAATACCAACAAACAACACAAATGTCATACCCAACGAGACGCCAAATATCTTAATCCGACCCAACGCAACACCCAAAGCAATAACTAGCGGAACCACAAAAACAATGTGTCCAACTGTCGCTCCAAATAAAAGATCATGCAACCAACTCATAATTTAACCTAATTTAATAAAATCGAATACTATTAGTACTATAAATTAGACCTTTTCTCTAACCTAAAAATACATCAACGCAACAAAAAACCTCCAACGAAATACCTACATTAACTCCTCCGAGACCACCCCTAACCCCTCCGAAGGAGGGGAATAAGAAGAAGCATCCGAGGGAGGCGATTTATTCCCCTCCTTCGGAAGGGACAGGGGTGGTCTCATACAGCTTAGCGAAAAGGTCTATTGCATGACTCAAAAGCATAAAAACCTGTTTTCCCACAAGGTAAACAGGCGAAAGTAAATGAAATTTAAAGTGTGAACGGTTTAATTAACCCAAACCAAATAATCTTGAAAAATATGTAATTGTCAATTTAAATTGAACAGTTACCGGAAATTTTAATCTTTGAATTTTGCGCAAAGGAATTCGCGATTCAGTCTGGCAATATGTTCAATTGAAATTCCTTTTGGACATTCGGCTTGGCAAGCTTGCGTGTTTGTGCAACTTCCGAAACCTAATTCGTCCATCTTGGCAATCATTGCTTTTGCCCGTTTTGCCGCTTCAACTCTACCTTGCGGTAACTTTGCCAAAGCAGAAACTCTTGCAGCGACAAATAACATTGCCGAACCGTTTTTACAAGTTGCCACACACGCCCCGCAACCAATACACGCGGACGCATCCATTGCCTCTTCCGCGTCATCTTTGGCAATTGGAATAGTGTTGCCGTCGGGAACGCCGCCGGTGTTGACCGAAATGAATCCGCCCGCTTGCAATATCTGATCAAAAGCATTACGGTTGACGACCAAATCTTTGATCACCGGAAACGCAGCAGAACGCCAAGGTTCAACCGTTATTACATCGCCGTCCTTAAACTTCCGCATGTGCAACTGACAAGTTGTTATATCATCGTCCGGTCCATGCGCCCTGCCGTTGATATACAACGAACACATACCGCATATTCCTTCTCGACAATCATGATCAAAAGCTATCGGTTCTTTGCCGTTGCTGATTAAATTGTTATTCAAAATATCCAACATCTCAAGAAACGATGTATCCGGCGAAATATCGTCTATGTAAAATATCTCAAATCGTCCTTCAGCTTTGGCGTTTTTTTGCCGCCATATTTTAAGTTTAAATTTCATTTCTGTTTCAATAAAAAATTTTCGGACAAAGATAATATAACTTCTAAAAATAACATTTGACAAATGACCGCAATCAATTGAACTTATTTTTTAGAGAATCCCGCAATTTATTGTCCTAACTTACTCAACACTATACTGTTCGTACTATAAATTTCATGACTCAAGAGCGTAAAAGCCTGCTTTCCGGTAGGTAATCAGGCGGTGGTGAAGGAAATTTAAAGTGTGAACTGTTTATAATTAGTTTGCATTCTATTTCTCAAACAACCGACAACCGTATCAATAGACCTTTTCTCCAACCTAAAAATACATCAACGCAACAAAAAACCTACAACAAAAAACCGCCTTTAACTCCTCCGAGACCATCCCTAACCCCTCCGAAGGAAGGGAATAAGAAGACGCCTCCGAGGGAGGCGAATTATTCCCCTCCTTCGGAGGGGTCAGGGGTGGTCTCCTACAGGTTAGCGAAAAGGTCTAATCTTTATAATTTCTTGTTGACAAGTGTACGGTTTCGTAATTTAGCGGTTCTTTATGTAATATCGGCAACTCATTTTGTCCTTGATATTCCCACGCGGCAACATACATATAATTTTCGTCGTCTCGTTTTGTTTCTCCATCTTCTGTTTGCATTTCTTCGCGAAAATGTCCGCCGCAAGATTCTTTTCGGTTAAGAGCGTCAAGAGCCATGAGTTTGCCGATTTCAATAAAATCACTTACTCGTGCAGCTTTTTCCAATTCTTGATTAAATTCCGCGTTATTGCCCGGCACCAAAACATCCGACCAAAACTCATCACGAACTTCATCTATCAATCCGATTGCCTTTTTCAATCCTGCCTCATTCCGCGCCATCCCAACATATTCCCACATTATTCGTCCCAATTTTTTGTGAATTACGTCAACAGGTTGTTTTCCTTTGATGTTGAGTATTTTGTTTAATTTTTCTTTAACTTGATTTTCAGTTTCGTCGAATGCTGCGTGTTTAATGTCGGTTTTCGGCGTTTGTATTTCTTTGGACAAATAATCGCCGATAGTATAAGGCAAAATAAAATAGCCATCCGCAAGTCCTTGCATCAACGCCGACGCGCCTAATCGATTTCCGCCGTGATCGCTGAAGTTAGCCTCGCCGATAGCGTACAGACCGGGTATAGTTGTCATTAAATTGTAATCTACCCAAATACCGCCCATCATGTAATGGATTGCCGGATAAATTTGCATTGGTTCGTTGTAGGGATTTACATCGGTGATTTTTTCGTACATTTGGAAAAGGTTGCCGTAACGCTCGGCAATAACTTTTTTGCCAAGACGTTCTATTGCAGTAGAAAAATCAAGAAAAACTGCAAGTCCAGTTTCGTTTACACCAAATCCGGCGTCACAACGTTCCTTTGCCGCACGCGACGCAACATCACGCGGAACAAGATTACCAAACGCCGGATAACGACGCTCAAGATAATAATCACGATCAGATTCAGGAATTTGCGAAGGTTTCAATTGCTTCATACGCAACTTCTCAACATCGTCAAGTTTTTTAGGCACCCAAATTCTACCGTCATTACGCAATGACTCCGACATCAACGTCAATTTCGATTGCTGTTCGCCATGAACCGGAATACAAGTCGGATGAATTTGAGCAAAACATGGATTAGCAAAAAAAGCACCGCGTTTATAACATTGAATTATTGCTGAGCCGTTGCTATTCATTGCGTTTGTTGACAAGAAAAAAGTGTTGCCGTAACCGCCGGTTGCAATAACTACCGCATGAGCGCCATGCCGTTCAATTTCACCTGTAACAAGATTACGAGTTATGATTCCTTTTGCTTTGCCGTCAATCATAACCAAGTCTAACATTTCATGACGATTGTAAGACTTGACGGTTCCTTCTGCAATTTGGCGATTGAGAGCGGCATACGCGCCGAGCAATAGTTGTTGACCGGTTTGACCGCGAGCGTAAAAAGTTCGCGAAACTTGCGCGCCGCCAAAAGAACGGTTCGCAAGCAATCCGCCGTACTCACGCGCAAAAGGAACGCCTTGAGCAACACATTGGTCTATTATCAACGGACTAACTTCCGCAAGACGATAAACATTGGCTTCTCTTGAACGGTAGTCGCCGCCTTTAATTGTGTCGTAAAATAGGCGATAGATTGAGTCGTTATCATTTTGGTAATTTTTGGCAGCGTTGATGCCGCCTTGAGCTGCAATTGAATGAGCGCGTCTTGGGCTGTCGGATATGCAAAATACTTTCACATTGTAACCCAACTCTCCAAGCGAAGCCGCCGCCGAAGCACCACCCAATCCAGTACCAACAATAATAATCTCCAGCTTACGTTTATTTGCCGGACTTACTACTTTTATATTTGCCTTATGACGAGTCCACTTTTCTGATAAAAGACCGTCAGGAATTTTCGCTTGCAATTTAGTTTCAGTCATAATTTTTTTACCGTTCTACTTTAAGTTTCGACAACCATTAAACAGTTCACACCTTAAATTTCATTCACCGCCGTCTGCTTACCTATCGGAAAGCAGGATTTTACGCTCTTGAGTCACGCAATTTATAGTATGGACAGTATAAAAAATTCACACGTCAAATTTCATTTACCTTCGCCTGTGCTTACTTATTAGGAAATCAGGCTTTTACGCTATGTAATCACGCAATTTATATTACGAACAGATATGAACGCACGCAATATCCAATTCGTCAATCAAATATTAACAACGCAATTTGCTTAATCCAAATACAATTATTCAATCCAAAAAAGAAATAAACCGGTATTGAGATGAAGGCTATTGTAATAATGATTGCGTAAATTTTTGCGATTAGTTGCAGACGCGGCAGCCATTTTGAGTTATTTGCGCCGATTGATTGAAATGCGCTCCAGAATCCGTGAGAAATATGGAAATACAACGCAATTACCCAAACAATATACAAAATACAAAAATACCATTGACTAAATAACGCAACCAACAAATCATAAGCATTTTCACCATCGTGCCCGAGAATGTGCTGTAGTTGCATTTTTGACCAGAAATGGAAAAAATGTAAACCCAGAAAACCAAGTACAATCACTCCCAAAACAAACATGTTCTTTGACGCCCATGAAGACGCGGCAGCTTTGTTGGGAACGAGATATTTGACGGGGCGGGCGGTTTGATTTTTTAATGTAACAAAAATTGAGCAGATTATGTGAACAATAAAACCCAATGCCAAAACCGGAACCATTATTTGGACGAATATATTTGTGTCCATAAATGCACAAGCTGCCTCATAAGCCTC
This sequence comes from Planctomycetaceae bacterium, assembly GCA_031282385.1. Classification (GTDB taxonomy): domain Bacteria; phylum Planctomycetota; class Planctomycetia; order Pirellulales; family Thermoguttaceae; genus WRKP01. The sequence continues at coordinate 5,914 of JAITDV010000425.1, forward strand.
TCGTGAAAGCAACGCCAGCAAATTTATAGATACATGCACAACAAGAAATATCAACAAAAATAAGCCACTCAAGCTCATTATCAATTTCCTGCCTATTGACGAAAAAATAAAATTTATCATATATTGTTATTTAATTATATTTTGTGTTGGTAATTTCTATATTAGACCTTTTCTCTAACCTAAAAATACATCAACGCAACAAAAAACCGCCTTTAACTCCTCCGAGCCACCCCTAATCCCTCCGAAGGGGGGGGAATAATTCCCCTCCTTTGGAGGGGTCAGGGGTGGTCTCCTACAGGTTAGCAAAAGGTCTATTGAATTGAGTCCGACTTAAATTTAGGGCAACTCAAAAAAATTAAAGTGGACTTTCTAAACTGTTCATAATTTAAGTTTCGTTTACCTCCGTCTGCTTACCTATCGGACAGCAGGCTTTTACGCTCTTGAGTCGCACAATTTATAATACAAACAGTATAATGGTAATCATGCGCAGATTAACGAAAATAAAAAAGGCAAACAGTTTAGAAATCCTTTATCTTTTAATTCAACTGCACAAAGTTCTCGAATTTATTTTGTTTTTGTCATTGTCATTGGGTCGAGAGCTTTTTGGAGGTCGTCTTTGTTTAGGACATTTTTTTCGTTGCAAATATCGCGAACAGTTTTACCGGTTTTGAAGGCTTCTTTTGCAATTGCTGCGGCTTTTTCGTAACCGATATAAGGATTTAAGCCTGTCGCCATTGCCAAGCTTTGTTCAATTGCGTCTCTGCAAATGGATTCGTTTGCTTCCAAGCCGTTGAGAGCTTTTTGTACGAATATATTTGTTGCGGCGGCGAGTATGCGTATGGATTCGATGGCGGTATCTGCGAGTACGGGCATCATGATATTGAGTTGGAATTGACCTCCGGTAACGGCGGCGGTGGTTATGGTTTGATCGTTTCCCGCGACCCGCGCAGCAACTTGCATCAGACTTTCGCACAATACCGGATTGACTTTACCCGGCATAATTGAGCTTCCCGGCTGTAAATCAGGAAGCACTACTTCATAATAACCGCATCGAGGTCCGCTGGACAAAAAGCGAATATTGTTAGCAACATTCATTAACGTAACAGAAATTGATTTGATCAGTGCGTGTGCTGTAACCAGACCGTCGCGTTGTGCGTTAGCTTCAAAATGGTCTTGTGCTTCAACAAACGGAATTGACGTTAATTCCGCTAACTTTTCAGAAACTTTTTTTCCGAATTCAGGATGAGTATTCAATCCTGTTCCAACTGCCGTTCCGCCAACAGGTAATTCTAAAACTTGTTCTATGGCGAGTTTTGCCCGTTCTTTTGCCAATTCAACTTGACGTGCGAAACCTCCGAACTCTTGTCCGAGAGTCATTGGTACTGCGTCTGCAAGATGTGTTCGACCGATTTTGAGAACTTCTTTCCACAATTGCGATTTTTGTAACAATATTTCATGGCAAGCCGACAAAGATGGAATCAAAATAGTCTTGATCAAATTGGCAACTGCGACGTGAATTGCGGTTGGAAATATATCGTTTGTGCTTTGACCGAGGTTGACGTGATCGTTTGGGTGTATTC
>JAITDV010000562.1 GCA_031282385.1 Planctomycetaceae bacterium
TCGATGAAAATAAATACAAAAAAGGGATAAAAGTTACCGATGATGAATTGAAAAAAATAAATATTAAAAATCACAAATTTCAAGGTGATTGGAATTACACTATAAATGCAGCAAAAAAATTTAAAAAAATAATTTGGATAGGTTATTTTCGCGCGCTGCCTAAAGGTAATTTGAAAAATAAGTGTTGGAATATTAGAAATTCTTATTGGTCAAATGTGGGGGGCTTGCGGATAGTCAGAAAAGGCGGATAATTACGCTCCATTTTGATTCTTGTTGAGTCGCAAATGTCAATTTAACTTCGGGGCGTGGCGCAGCCTGGTTTAGCGCGTCTGACTGGGGGTCAGAAGGTCGAAGGTTCAAATCCTTTCGCCCCGATTTTTCTTATTTTATATTGTACAGGTTATTTCTGAACGATATTGAAATTGTTGCCGAGTTATTCTGTAGATATTACTGTTTGTACTATAAATTGCTTGATTCACGAGTGTAAAAGTCTGCTTGCCGATAGGCAAGCCGGCGAATGTAAATGTGATTTCAAGAATGAACAGATTAGTTATTTTTTCTCAAGATATTTTGCGAGCAATGCGGGATTGTCTGTAGCGATTAGATGTTCGATTTGAGATTGTGGTACATTTAGATTTGCCAATGCCAGAGCAATACGTTTCCAGAGTTGTTGCCGTTTTTTACCTTGAGCAAGATAAAGATCCGTTACCAACATAGCAAGTTTATCCGACATAATGTCATCGCGGTTTTCATAATATCGTTTTATTATTTTCTCTTGGTAAGGAGTTCGATCCTGCATCTTTATTAGAGTTTTGTAATATTATTTTTAATTATCAGACTTCACGGATTGACACAAATTTATTAATGATAATTTGGTATCAATCGCTAATCTGTCGTCAATAATTTTGTTGATTAAAGATGAAATTTGTTACAGATATTTTCATTATCAATTAATCTTTTCGGCTAACTGTTCTTACTATAAATTGCATGGCTCAAGAGCGTAAAAGCCTGGCTTTCTGATAGGTAATCATGTGGCGGTTAAGGAAATTTAAAGTGTGAACAGTTTATGAAGCGCGTTTGATATTTATTAGCGGCGTAATTGTGTCTGTGTCATCTTCTGTTTTATTTGATACTTCATCAATTTCTTCTGTATTTGTTACGGTCGGATTTTTTTTCTGTAATTCGTCTCGTAGAATAACTGTATTGAGTGGAGCTTCTACGCCTATCCGTACTTTATCATTCGCAACATGAACAACTGTTACGAAAATATCTTCTCCGATTCTGATTCGTTCACCCTCTTTGCGTGAGAGTACCAGCATAATACACCTCTCAAAAAATATACCAACTAACGATAAACCGCCACAGTACATCAAAACTAACCAAACCTAATTCTGCCATCTCAAAAGTTCCTATACTGTTCGTACTATAAATTGCGAGACTCAAGAGCGTGAAAGCCTGCTTTCCGATAGGTAAACAGGCAACGGTAAACGAAATTAAAGTGTGAACAGTTCAATAATCCAATATCGGCAATTTGCTATAAATTAATAAATCTACATTCTCATTTGCCGTCTTGCCGTAACTAAACTTAATCGTTGTTGTAGTAACGCACGCAAATTAATATTGCAAAATTTAATTTACTATTACAACTCAATTGTTGCGTCTGTCAATTTAATCTGTTGATAACGTTTACCGCTGGGACCGTAAAACAAAACACGTCCTTCGTCTTTTTCCCAAATTGCGCTGTATTTCACTGCTCTCGGTCCGTGAAGGCAAAACATAACGCCGCATGATTCGGTATTACCGCGTTTGAGTATTGATTCTGAAGTTGGAAACGCATCCATCAAAAGTTCATGGTCATTACACAACGTCCGGTAAACATAGTCCTTCAATTCGGAAAAAGAACGAATCGAATGAACTGTTCTATTAGTCATATTAAATCATTCCCATTTATAATTTCTTACTATACTAATTGCAAAACCATTAATGCGCTATTACTCTGTTTCTATTTGCCAAAGCGAAAAAATAATTCGTGGAATATTTCAGTGGAATTTGTTGTATCTATTCAGTCGTATGTTTATTATCGTCAACAATTCTGTTACCCAAGCCCAATAAATCCGCATGGAACAAGATAATTTTCCGAACAACTCTAATATTCCAACCCTTATTTGTCAAATTAACCTTAGTAGCCAAATATCCCCAAAAAACGCGCCCTTAATACCCTCATGTTTTGTTCGATATTGTCTTATAACAGCACCGAAGAAATAAGGGCGCATTTTTGGGGTGTTACCTGCTACTAGGGAAATTGGACAAATAAGGGTTATTGTAACTATTCAGTCGGCAGCTCTAAGCGAAAAAAATTTATAACAGGCGGCAACACAGCGTAGCGCAGTAACCGCTTAAAACTATCATATTTTTAACCACCACTAACCCCTCAAAAGAAGGGGAATTTAATGTTCCACGCCTCTGGAGGGGTTGGGGGTGGTTAAAAATACGGCTGAATAGTTACGTTTATTTTAGAACGCTGCGTTTTAGTCTGCTTCGTTCCTATTCCCTAACACATTTTTTCTAAACAATTGAAGCCCAGAACTGAATAGTTACTATCAATTAACTCAAAACATTAATTCCACTGAAATATTACCAATTCGTTATAATTACTTATTGTTCGTACTATAAATTGAGTTACTCAAGAGCGTAAAAGTCAGCTGTCCGATAAATAAGCAAGCGACGGCAAATGAGTTTAAAGTGTGAATAGTTTAAAATCGATCAAAGTTGAAACATTAGCAAATTTATGACGGCAATATAAATTCCTGTAATTTCTCGTAATAGCCATCGTTTCAATTCGCAAATTCGGCAAACTTAACCCAGTTTATTAAAGCATAAATAATCGCCACTGCTAACAACAATTACTTTACCGTTACACTTAATTTTTATTGCAGTTTTTATCTCAAATAAATAAATGCCGTAATCCAAATCTCTTTTTTAATAATATCAAAAAACGTTTTTTTTTAGTGATTTTGTTATTATTTTATTAAACGGAGAGCAACTTTTTTTTGTGATAATTTTTTATTGGAAAATTGCCTGTGCGGTTAAATATCGGTGATTGAAATTTTATTCTTTTACAAGTTTGGTTAATTGACAACAAAAAAACGGTTGGTATCATGTACGTTTTACGTGATCGTTTCGTCTTACCAATGTTTTGGTTTTTCGGGATATTTTTTGTAATCGTCAAATCTTTTTTTTGATGCATGGAGTACCGATTTATTCCTGCTTTTTTAACCGTTAAGAGTGGAACAATCTGAATCTGAAATAAATCAAATACACATTAAAAATCGTCAACCTAACAACGCAAAATCAACCGTATTACGTCCAAACAAGACAGTAGAGGTTGACGAAATTTCGAGTGTGAATAGTTCAAAGAATCGTCGAAGATTGCTTCGGGATACGCTTCTTGTTGGATTCTGTACAATGATCAGCCGTTTGCTTGGGATGTTGCGTGATATGGCAACTGCAGCAACACTTGGAATGTCTGTAGGCGGAGTTATGGATTCGTTTGTTGTTGCGTTTCGTTTACCTGACATGGCAAGAAAACTATTTGGAGATGGCACAATAAGTGTTAGTTTCATTCCCGTATTCAGCAAAATCTGGCGCGAAGATAGGGCAAAAGCGTGGAATTTACTATCGGTTGTGCTTGGAGCGGTATTTATTTTTCTTACTGTGTTTGTTGTTATTGGAGAAATTTTGTGTTATATCGGCATTAGTTTTTTTTCGTCAGACAGCAAGGTTTATCTGATTTCACATCTTATTGCGTTGATGTTACCTTATTTGATTTTAATTTGCATGGCAGCAATTGCATCGGCAACTTTACAGACTCTCGAAAAATTTTCTATTCCTGCAATGATTCCGTCAATTTTGAATATTATTTGGTTGTTTGGAATACTGATAATTGCGCCGATTTATTCGAATGAGCCTGCGATGCAATGTTATATTTTAACGAGTTGTATTTTGGTTGCGGGAGTGATTCAATTGTTTATTCATTATCCGTTATTATATCGTTATGGTTTTAAGTTTAATTTCGGGTTGCAAAATATTCGAGCTGACTTACGTAGTATATTCAAGGATTTTTTTCCTCAAATATTCGGTTTGATGTCTTTGCAATTAAATATTCTTTCTGCAATTGGTATCGCGTGGCTTTTTTCCGGTCAAGTTGATGTGCCGATTCGTTGGCTTGGCGGTATAACGGATTATCCGCTACGTATCGGCGCGACTTCGGCAATATATTACAGTGAACGAGTATTTGATTTCCCGCAAGGTTTAATCGGTTTAGCGATAGCAACAGTGATTTATCCGCTTTTGAGCCGTCATGCGGCAAGTCGTGATTTTCGCATGTTTGGCGAAGACCTTTCGATTGGGATTCGGATTTTGTTGGCGTTTGCGATTCCGTCGGCGGCAGGATTGATGATAATGTCGGAGCGGATTTCACATTTGCTTTTTCAACGCGGTGCGTTTACGCCGGATGATATGTTCAGAACGGCGGACATGATTTTTTGGTTTGGCGCCGGAGTGTGGGCGTTTTGTTTAATGCCGGTTATTGTTCGTGCGTTTTATTTGCTTGGTGATATACGGACGCCTTTTAGAGTCGGGTTGATTAGTGTTGTGATAAATTTGATTCTTGGTCTTACTTTAATTTGGGTGTTGCGTGAACAGGCATTTGCAATTGCCGCAAGTATATCTGCCGGTGTTCAGACAATTATTCTTTTTGTCGTATTTATCAAAAAACACAATCATATTGATTTGTACAAAGTGAATATTTGTATTATACGTTCAATTATTGCGGCGTCAGTGATGTCAATAGTTGTTATGTCAGCGGTGAGTTTAGTTACTAATCAAGATTCGGTTTCGGATTTGGTTTATATTATTGTTGGTAGTATAACGGGTATGATTGTTTATTCGCTTGTGTTGCGGTTGCTTGGAGGACGGGAAATTGTTGTTATGTTGCGGGGACATTTACAACGCAAAACAACACAAAAAACAACACAAAAAACAAAACGAAAAAAAATTCCAAAAACAAAACGAAAACGATGAACATAAAAATTTTTCATGGAAATTCTTTTCAAGAAGGTCTGGACAAAGTTTATGCGGAGTTTGGCGAACGGGCTAAAATTTTGCATTCACGTGAGGTTGTTGAATCGCGTTGGTTTGGATTACGTCAAACGCGGTATGTTGAAATCACCGCCGCCGAACCTGAACTCAAAATCGAACCTGAAATTGAAACTAAAACCAAAACCGAAATTGAATCCGAATCAAAATCGGTTCGCACAGACAATCAAAATTTTGACCGAAAATCACTCCGCACCCAATTGACGCAAAACAAATCAAGTTATGAATCGGATACGGATAAATATAATTTACGTAACAAATTCAACCGTGAAAATTCAAATGCGTTATTTTTTGAAACGAATAATCATCTGAAAATTAAGTCAAACGATCAACTGTTACAAAAAAATGAAATTTCGGGCAAGGTTGGAGTTGTGCCTCTTGGTGGTTGGAAGAGGTTGGAGTTGTGTGATATGAATCCGACGCTTTTGCAACGTAATTTATTGATGATGTTTGATGAGATTGTGAGTTTTGGCGGACCGATTGATTTTAGTTTTGGGCGTCGTGTCGTGGTGGCGTTGGTTGGAGCAACTGGCGTGGGCAAGACTTCAACGATTGCGAAAATAGCTGCGTTTTACAAATTGCGTGAATCGCGGCGTGTTGGATTATTGACGACGGATATGTTCCGTATTGCGGCGGCGGATCAATTGCAGAAATATGCGGACATGCTTGAAATTCAATTTGAAACAGCTTCAAGTTCGGATAGAGTTCAAGCTGCGTTGAAGAGATTGATTGGTTGTGATTTGGTTTTGGTTGATACGCCGGGTACGAATCCGTTGAATGAGGCGAAGTTGCGGGGGATAAATTCGGTTTTAAACGAAGCAAATACCGATGAAATTCATTTATTGTTGTCGGCAACAAGTAGTTTACCGGTACTTCTTGAAACAATAAATCGTTTTTCGATATTGCATCCAACCGGACTAACACTAACAAAACTTGATGAGGCTGTAGGAATTTCGGATGTGTATAAAATGTTAAAGTCTAATCGGCTTCCGTTAAAATTTTTTACGCTTGGGCAAAATATTTCCGAAGACATTGAAGTTGCCAGCTCTGCAAGATTAGTAAGCCTCTACCAACAACCAAATACAAAATAAACCCAAGCATATTTCAAATTGAACAACACAAAAATATAATCACCAAACCTGGTAACTATTCAGTTCCGCGCTTCCTGCAACAGAACTATTGCCGATCAAAAAAACGCACGACTGAATAGTTACTATTAATTAGACCTTTTCTCTAACCTAAAAATACATCAACGCAACAAAAAACCTACAACGAAAAACCGCCTTTAACTCCTCCGAGACCACCCCTAACCCCTCCGAAGGAGGGGAATTATTCGCC
>JAITDV010000567.1 GCA_031282385.1 Planctomycetaceae bacterium
CCGGTTACTTCAAAACCGCCTATCCCCGCCAATCAATCTGATATTCATATTCATACCCACGAACAACATACTACACCCCAATCCGATAAAACAAAAAAAAATATATCAGCAATGAAAGTTGTGGTTGACGGCGATTTGGCGGAACGAGATAAAGTTGTTGCTGAAATTGTAGAGAGTTTTGCGCAAACAAAACACGCAATATTTGCCAAGCCGGAAATACCGCCCAAAGAACCGCAATTGACTTTGCAACCACCGTTGAATTTTCCAATGTCAACAATAACATTCGGAGATATGATGATACAACCGAGAATTACATCACAAGTTATAAAAATTGATCCGGCAAACAATAGTTTGAAAATGCATTGGGAAATTTTGACATGGATAAACAAGGACGGAGATTTCCATTCTGCTATCATCAGAGATTTATCGAAAACAAAAATTGATCAGTTATACAAAGTCAGCTCGCCAACAAAAATATTCAAACCGGAAACTAATCAAATTTCTGAACGTGAATGGAAAATCGGTAAACAAGTAGTAATACGTCCGACAACCAGTCAGACAGTACCGTATTTTTATTCGGGAATAAATTTCGAGCAACGAATGGTACCGGATTTGTCGGTACTTGGAACCAAGTCAGGTTATGTTTACGCAATAAAAAATCGCAATGGTGAAATAGCTTGGCATTTTATTTCAAATGGTCCGGTAACGGAGCAGATTGGTATTATTGGAGTTGATGTGTTTGTGCCGACGCAGTACGGAATGTACAATATCGATTTATTGGCGGGCAAAGAAAAATGGTATGCGCCGAATATTCAAAAATTTTTGTGTGCATCAAAAGTACGCGTTTATGTTAAGGACAAGCATGGATTTCTTGTGATTCTTGATCGGAGGAGCGGCAGTAGGATTGCTTTGTTGGATTTGCGTAAGTTTCGTGAAGTGTTGTTTAATATTGAGACTGACAGACTTTTTATAGTTGACGATTCCGGTTTGATCCAGTGTTTTGCAGAACGCCAAGCAGATACGGTAAGTAATATTATACGTTCAGGTGTACGACCGATTCCTGAAATACGGCATCGGTTGAGTGCGTCGCAATATGCTGATGCCGTTAGCGGAAAAAAGATTCCTGATCTTTATTGGGTGGAAGCTCTGGGAATGACTGGAAAAAGTATAAAAGTAGATTCAGTAAATACAGAAAATGTCGGCGATGAAGAAAATACAGGAACATCAGAAACAAAGGGCAATGTTGATCAAACTGCTAGCGACTCAAATACATCCCAAACTTCCGAATCACCGCCGCCGCCAACAACAACGACCGAATCAACACAACCTGATAGTCAGAACAATTCAGATATGACTACTACACAGGATACGACTTCAGCAGACAGTACATCAACTACCGATTCAGAAAATTCAGAATCGCCATCATCGGCAAATCCAACAAGTCCGGAACCGGCAAATCCCAATCCTCCGCCAGCAGACAATACACCAAGCCCTGATCCAAAACCTGACGAACCGGAGCCAATCACAATTGCATAAATACTAACGTTGGAATTGTAAAAAAATGGTAACTATTCAGTCGCGAGATTCAGTTGTTTAGGAAAAAGAGGCAGACAAAAACGCAACGTTCTAAAGTAAACAACCCTTATTTATCCAATATTTATCCGCCTTATGCTCTTATTCTTTTGATGTTAAATTTAAGACAATATCAAACAAACATAAGGGTGCATTTTTTTTGGGGGGGAATTTTGGCTACTAAGGGTAATTTGACAAATAAGGGTTGTTTACTTAATGTCGTTTAATTGTTGTTGCGTTCTTGTCTGATTATTCTTATCAATTTTGAATAATCTCTTGCCCCTCCCAAAACACGCAACTGAATAATTATGTTTTTTAATCCATTATACAACTTACGCCGCCTGCAGCCGGTAAATATACTTTAGTTGTATAATCCGCAACCATTCTGTGCGCACTGAAACGCCATGCCAAAGTGCTGATTGAATTTTTCATTCGTCTAATCCACTTTGCCGGTAAACCATACTCGTCAGTCTCATAATACAACGGAATTACCTCATTCTCCAACACATCAAAAAGACTTTCCGCATCTCGTTGGTCTGTAATTCTGTCGTCAACATGACTCGTTCCATTGCCAATCGCAAACCCATTTGAACCGTCATACGCCTCTGCCCACCAACCATCAAGAATCGATAAATTGAGCGCGCCATTCAACACCGCCTTCATTCCGCTCGTACCCGACGCCTCCAACGGACGACGCGGATTGTTAAGCCAAACATCAACTCCTTGAATCATGTGCCTACAAACGTTGATGTCATAATCCTCAATAAACACAAACCGATTCGCAAATATCGGATCATTGCGCAAATTTGCTATCGTCTGAATAAATTCTTTACCCGGATTATCTGCCGGATGCGCTTTGCCCGCAAAAACAAATTGAACCGGACGATCAGGATCATTGCAAAGTTTAGCCATACGCTCGAATTGATTTAGGACAAGAGTTGCTCGTTTATATGTTGCAAATCGCCGTCCGAAACCGATAGTCAAAATTTGCGGGTCAAGCAATGTTCTTGCGCGATCAATTACGTCGTCTGCTTCACCTCTACGTCGGCATTGTCTGCTTACCCTGCGGCGAATAAACGCAATCAACAGATTCTTTAACGCATTATGTGTTTCCCAAAGTTCACCTGCGTCAATTCCTTGTATTGCTTCCCATTCTCGCGGATCATAAGATTCTTGCGACCAACTCGGCGGAAGATGACGCTCAAATAACGTATTCATCTGCCAAGCCATCCAACTCGGAACATGTACGCCATTGGTAATATGCCCTATTGGTACTTTTTCTTCAGGCAAATTGGGCCACAAACAATGCCACATTTTTCTCGACACAACACCATGCAACGACGCTACCGCATTGGCAAAACGCGACATCTTACACCCCAAAACCGTCATACAAAACGGTTCTTCTTGATTTGCTGTATTAACCCGACCTAACGACATCAAATAACTATGATCTATTCCAAGTTCATCCCGCAACGGACCAAGATGCTCTTCAATCAAATTACTATCAAATCTGTCATGTCCCGCAGGAACCGGAGTATGTGTTGTAAATACTGTCATTTGAGCAACATCAGACGCAGCGTCTTGAAAACTTATACCGTCGTCGTGCATTCTTTGACGAACTACTTCAAGTGTTGCAAAAGCATTATGCCCTTCATTCAAATGGTAAACGCCCGGCGCAATTCCAAGTGCTTTTAAAGCGCGAATCCCGCCAATTCCCGACACGATTTCTTGTCTTATTCTTGTTCTGTTATTGCCGCCGTAAAGTCTGCTCGTCAACTCTCTATCATCAGGTTGATTTTCCTCAATATCAGTGTCAAGCAAATAAAGCGGCACGCGACCAACATTCATTTTCCGTACTTTTGCGTAAATTGTTCCTGTACGAGTTTCAATTGAAACCGTTATTTTGTTTCCGCGAATATCTACTGCTGGTTCAAGCGGTAAATATTCGACCATTGTGTCAAGATATTCTTCTTCTTGCCAACCGTTAACATTTAGTTGTTGTTTGAAGTAACCTTGATTGTAGAACAACCCGATTGCAACAAGCGGCACGCCTAATCCGCTTGCACTTTTAATGTGGTCGCCGGACAAAACACCTAAACCGCCGGAATAAATCGGCACTGACTCGTGTACGCCGAATTCAAGCGAAAAATAAGCAACTGGACGCGAACCAAGAACTCCGACATTTTTTGCCGCCCAACGTGTTCGAGTTTCCATGTATTCGTTCATGCGGCGATAAGCCTGATCGATTCGTGTGTAGAGAACAAGTTCTGCCGCACGCACTTCGAGACGTTCCGGTGTAAATTCACGCAAAAGAGCAATTGGATTATGACCAAGTTGTCGCCACCTGATCGGATCAAGTGAACGAAACAAATTAATTACTTCAGGATGCCAACTCCACCAAAGATTGCCCGCAAGCGCCATACACTTATTGTAAAGACTTTGCGGGGTGATTCCTGACATTTTGCTTGAATTTACGGTTGAGGTGAGATTTTTGTTTGATTCGGTATTTGTAATCATAATGAACAGTTCACACCCAAATTTCAGTCAACTTAAACAGCTTTAACACCATTGAGATGACAAAAATATAAAGTGTACTTAATGATATTGCCCGTGAGCAACTTGTTATAGTTTCAGGTATTATTTCAAAAATGGATTGGCAAAGAACGACGCAAAATCAAAAAATTGCCGTCGATACTGTTCGTACTACAAATTGCGGGACTCAAGAGTGTAAAAGCCTACTTTCCGACAGGTGAGCAGGCGACGGTAAACGGAAAATTCAAGCGTGAACAGTTTAAAAAAGTTATATTGAACCAAACCAATCTCGAAAAACGAATGCCGAGAATTGTACATGAAAAACAAACCTTGACAACAACCCTGAAAAATTTGAAATTAGCAATTCGGATGTTGATTTGAGAAAAATATTGTAACTTTGAGCAACGCCAAATTATCTTTTAACTTACGCCGACAACCGTTTTACGCAAACGCCAGCAAAACAATAACATTTTACCAATTTATAACTTGCGAATAGTTGTATGATGCAAATAAGAATTTGTTTTTTTGAGTTTACGGCGTTTTTGATTGTCAAAACGAGTATTTCTAAAAAGTCAATTTGTATCCCGCAAAGGTAAAAAACTTATAAAGGTTAAAATTAAAATAATAGATTTATCCGTTAATAATTCAAAATTCTATTTGCAAACTTTGTGTTTCTTGGCGAAACTTTCGTTCTTATGTTGTTCGTGTCATGAGTTGTGTGCCTCAAGAACGCAAAAGCCTCTTGCTCTCGGAAGGTAAGCTGACGGCGGTCAACTAAAATTAAACTGTGAATGATTTTGAAAATATACTGTTTGTACTATAAATTGCAGGACTCAAGAGCGTAAAAGCCTGCTTTCCGATAGGTAAGCAGGCAACGGTTAAGGAAAATTCAAGTGCGAACAGTTTAAAATTCAATATTCAAGTAAGATCATGAGGATATTATTGTTTAGATTTATTGGGGTCAATTTTTTGGGGCGCGTCTTTCCATTCTTGGGGAATATCCAAATCGACATCCGAAACAACTTCACCCTTATCATTCCACTCAATCTGACGACCAAATAATCGATTGCGAATAATTGAATGATACGTTGCGGGGTAGCCGTTGCGATGAAATGTTACTTGAATACTCTCTCCATTTTTTATTAAATCAGGTATGCTCATATCATATTCCATCGTATCATAGTCCATTTGCATACTCCCTTCTACATATTTTATTAAATTTTTTGAATTGTCAAAAACCAAAAATATTCCCTGCTTATCAATATAATGCGCTCTTACAGTAATTAAAGTAACTCGATCATTATCAAATTTTATGTCTGTACAAACACGATCTATTTTTGAAAACCGCGTTGCAACATAATTCAATATTGGTTGTAATTCTCCTTTCAGCGTCGGATTTAAAAATTTATCCATAGCGTAAATAAGTTGCGGAAGTTTCTTGTTCTTTTGTGTAGGTAACGTAAATCTTGACGTAATATTTTTTGTTAGAGGTTGATCTTTAGGCGGAAATTTTCCGTAATCAATCGGTTTGGCAATTTCAATTAGAGTTTTCGCGTCATGAGCGTCAAATGTATCCCGAATTAATTTTCCATCTGCGTCAAGCTCAATTTTACGTTTGCCATTCCTACCATAATATTGAATGTTATTTATTGTATTGCTTTTTTCATCATATCTGACTTCCAACGACGCGGCTCGTTTAAATTCACTATAAAAGGCAATTTTATTACTATCGTTAAAATGAAGACCAGTAAGGACGCTATAAGATTTACAACGTTTATCTATATAGACTGTATCAAGCATAAAAACTTTGTCTTTTTTTATTTTTGACGAAATAGAAACCTCGAAATTCCATCGCGGATCAGTTTCTGTTACAAAAAAGGGATGCTTCAAAAGGTTATAAAAATT
>JAITDV010000579.1 GCA_031282385.1 Planctomycetaceae bacterium
ACGTCTGTACCGGCAGCCACATACGTCCGGTATGTAACCAAAAAATCATCCTTCCGAAAACGGGCGACCGTCACGGCGTCATACAAATGCTGCTCCACCAGATAGGAAGCGCCCTCGAGTCCGGGGATAGACACCTCAATTTTTCCCAGTACGACGGGGTAGGATTCATTGTGTCCCGCCTTCAAACGCCAAAAATCGTTTCGGGCGACATAAAACACCTGATATTCGGGATTTCCCGACAAGGCGACGCCCATATAGCCGTTCCCCAGCAGGGGTGCGTCTACGGATACTTTGGCCGGTATACGCTGCGGCGGCCGGGTGAACCGGACAACGTGTTTGCTGATAATGGTTTCCGCCTGTTCGGATACGTCCGTCTGCGAATGGCACGACGACAAAAATAACGCAATACCTATTACTCCAATGAGAATTTTCAATTTATTATCCATCTTTTTTAACTATTTTGAATGTTCTACAACTGCAAAACCGCGATGCAAAGATAATCATTTATTAATATTTTCGGGTAGTATTTTTACGGAAAAAGTTGTATTTTTGCCCCATATTTTTACGGAATAAATCGTATCAAAGATTTTGTCGTTCAGTGCGGCGAAAATGTTGTGCCTGTGGAAGTAAAATCCGGTAAAAGCGGTAAAATGCAGAATATATGGGAATTTATGAGAGAAAAACAATCGAAATACGGCATTCGCTCTTCGCTCGAAAATTTTTCGGAATACGATAAAATCAAAGTATATCCGCTATATGCGATTGGAAATGTGATGAAATGAACGTTTACCTGTTTAATTCATTTATCCTATTGTATTTATCGCGTATAACGGCAAACGTTAAATGCTGTCGGGCATCGTACATGGAACGACCAGAGCAGCGTATTTATCAAACAGTACCCCGACAGCATCAATATAATCATTACCCCAAACAGGATCATAGCCATAAGATACCCACCTGTTTCCAACTTGTGCCGTACTTACCATCAGTATGCAATTAAATTCCACAATGCTGTTTCCCGTAATTTGGGGATAAGATAGATGAGTCGCATAACATCTGCCGAAGGTTTAAAAACAATACTTTGGGTTAATGGCGGACTTTCAAAAAAGACTATATCTTCACATCCCAGTTCTTGCAACAAAGCTGTGCAGACTTGTGCTGTACTCAAAGGTTTTTTGCGAAATAGAATAACAAAAGTATCTTCTCCGTAATCATCTGTTTGAATACATCCATAACGAAGAAATACTCCGGTCAAAAACGATGCTTTTTGGGCTGTTGTTTCTATTTTTTCTTTTTTTAAGAATCCTTTATATCCAATATCTCCGCCGGTAGAAATGATTATAGACTGATTTTTTTCATAATCGAAGGCATAATAATTTGCGGTTAATTTTGCCAGCGATGCAGAAAATAAAGTGATACAACAGGTCTTATCCTTTTTACAAATTGTAGAATCAGGAACGTCATTAATATCAAATATCTCGCTCCCGTAGGAATGATAACGTATACCATTATCACAGTTAGTCCATCTTAAAGACATATCTTGATAATCACTTTTGAATAGTTCTTTGACTAATAAAGCAATGTCTCTTTGATTATCAAAATTAGTAACTCGCTGATAGCTCATAGTATCAGAAATAAAAATATCATTATTAAACATCCATTTGACTTCGTCTACAACTTCTTCAAGTGTTTTGTTTGAAGTAAAAGTCTGATAATGTCCATTATTGTCGTCTATAGTCCCTAACAAAAAACAAACCCTGTCAAAATTTGCTATACTATTGAGAAGCAATTCCTTTGCAATTTCAACGTCTTCTTTCTTTCTCCGGGTAATTTTTTTTTCAGATGCCATCATTTCTATTATAACAAAAGGCACCATTACTCCGATAATTAAAATCTTACTCTTTCTCATATCAAAATGAATTATAAGATGTTGCCATATAAGTATACATAACCATGTCTAAAGCGACGGAGCCGGTACAATTATTTTGTGGGTCATAATAATTTACAATACCGTATGAAGGGTCAAAGTTGTTAAATACCACTACATGAACCGGTGGACCAGGTAGTATCAAAATATATTGATACGAGGCTGTGGGATTAGTAAGATAGCTAATATTAACATATGTTCCGTTTAAGTAATGCGATAAGACGGGTGTCGTAGATGCACCCCAACCGTATTCTAATGAATACTCATAATAATTATTTGAATAAACCCATGTGTCAATAGCGCCTAAACTGTATGCACCGGTACCTGCACCAAACTGTTGTAACACATAATATAAACTTTGAATTACGCAATTATTTGCACGTACAGTTGGTGGATAGTCTAACTCGATACCATCTTTTAAGCGAGGCGTTTTCCACTTCAATAAGTTTAATTTCTTAGTTACTTTGTTTGTGTGCGCAATGTAGTCGATAAAATAACCGAACAACTCGTCCGATATATTTATCTGACTCCCCGACGTCCACTTTGTTTTAGCTATTCCGTTTTTCTCAAATGTTATACCCATTCGTTTTTTAGCCTCAATAAAGGTGTTTTTATCTGCTTCGGACAAATTCACCCAATCCCGGCTTAAATCGAAATCAGCTTTACTTATCGAAAGATAAGTAGTGTAGTCGTTGGTGTTCTCCGTTACTTCGTCGTCGCTTTGACAACTCATCATGCAAAGAACCGCTACGAGCGCCAGCGCTGAAAAACAACGCCCGCTAAAGAGACTGAAATGTCCCTTCGTTGATTTTTGTACTTCCTCCTTGGCTGCATTTCCAAATACGTGCAAGGCTGTAAAAATAAATTTTTCCATTTTATAATTTATTATTAATGTATGTTTATTATAACTCTAACTGTCTTTTCTTTCCTTATCATTCTTTGTTTCTTTCTTTGTTACTGACGTCTTCATCTATCTCATAAACTGACTTATTTGCAGTAAAGGTTTGATAATGTCCCATGTTATCATCTAAAGTTCCAATCAGAAAACATTCTTTATCGAACCCTTCAAAAGACAGCAACAAAGAATCCGCTATCTCTG
>JAITDV010000600.1 GCA_031282385.1 Planctomycetaceae bacterium
AAGACAAATCGGCAGAATTTGTAGCTTCACCGTTATCATCAGCAGCTAATTTACCAAAAGTCAGATTTGTTATTCCGTTATAATTTGATACTATATTTCCATAAATTTTTGCGCCATTCATAATATTGATTTCTTTGACATGTGCTGTGCTATTAATAAAAATTGCATATTCCTTACCGATGATTTCCCCGCTAATATCAAACCGATTAACAAGCGCATCTTTGAGGTCTTGCGTTGCGCGGTAATGTTCGGCATCGTCTCTGGCTTCACCGTTTCCTGTATTTGTGTAATATGAATGTGCGTCGCCGCCTTTAACATTTAACTCAACAGCGATTCCGCCTTCGCCTGTTGCGGCAATTATACCTCTGTTTATGAGAACATTGTTGCTTCCCCAAGCAACCATTAAACCAACACCATTCTTTCCCGATGCTTCAACATTAGTAAACTTGTCAACACTAATTGTGTTATTTGAACCGTCAACTCTGATACCTGCACCTTCTTCGCCTCCGCTTGAAATATCTGCTGTTTGCAACAAATTCAAACCGTCCATGAAAACATGTGCACCTACACCAAATATGAAATCACTATTATATCCATCCAATCCGATTACTAGACCGTCATATTTGTCATCGGAACGCTTGTAATACGAATGTCCGAATGCTTTACGCCGGTTAATACTGTAACCCAACTCCTCCAACATCGCCAACTCAATCTCCGGCATAAACGGCATGTTAATAAACGCTCCATAACTCATCAAACTGTGCATGTTACCTGTATGCGAAAGATCAACAGCGAATTCTCCTGTTTGTGGATTGGTAGAAGTTCCTTGAATTGCTGCTTGCGCCAAAATATCCAGCTTCGATGTGTCAAGCGAACCATCCCAATTATGAACAGAACCTATCAACTCCTCAATTGCACCATCGCGTCTCCCAAGAAAAACCGGATATTTGAAATTCGCATCTCCGGCATCTTCATAAAGATTAAATATTCCGTCGTTAATAGTGCCGGCACCTGTTATGGCGACTGTATTAGTGTCAGTATATTTCTCTCCATAAATATCGACAAGGTACGGCGCCATCTCATTAACAGAAAATCCGAGTACATGCCCAAACTCATGTATAATCGTCTCACGATCAAAACGACCGCCGATACTTATCATTGCGTCTGTTTGTGTGGCATTAGGTTTAGCTCCGTTGTTTATTATGTTTACAATATTTGAACCGCCTCCGAGTGCAGTCTTAACACTACTGTCGTACGTGAAATTAACCACGATTTTGTAATCGCCAGTGACCTTTGACGTATTAACTAATTGCTCCCAATATCCAACATACTTGACAGACTCATTAATCATTTCAGTTGTAAATGGCCGATCAGAGTAAGAATCCGTGTATTGGACGTAATTTTTATCGTCTTTTGAGCCGGAATAGAATCGTAATTCAAAAATACCAACAGTTCTAACTTCAGGCGGATATGTTGCTAATGATAAGTTGTTATTGCTCGTAAACAACAAGAGAATTAATACCAACAGCGCAAAAAGAAACCACTTAACAGCAGACATACCAAGACCGCCAACTGTTATAATGTTAAGTTGTCTGTAATAATTTTGTCGCCTCGTGTAAAGTTCCATTTTACACCTTCATGTGATTTTACCTCACAACGCCACATCCCATTCCCAGCCACGTTGCCATCGCGTCAAAAACAAAACAACTATCAACCAAACTCCAACCCAACGTTTCCAGAAACATCGTTTTGAATATAAGATATTCCGCTTTGTTCTATTTTGCAATATTTGATAACATTACTTTCTATAATCGTTTTTATCGTTATTTGGTTATTAACTTCTGAAACGAAAAAAACACTTATCAGGACTCTTGTCAACGAAAAAAAACTATCAATCAATACAATAGGCATAATCGATAAAATTTACCCAAACTATACAATCAAATCTCCCCTAAATTTTGGAGGTTCCCTTGAAGTAATTATTTTGTCCGTTACAATATCGCCTTCAAAAAATTAAACGCCTGCTTAAAAAATTAAACGCCTGCTTGCTGCGAGCGGTATAAAATCAGGAAAATGCTGTAGAGTCGCAATGCGTTGCGTCTCTGAATAGTTACACAAAAATAACAATTTAAATTACTAGTTTAAGGAAACAGACCATGCCTCTTATAGTTCAAAAATTTGGCGGTACGAGTGTTGCGGATCCTCAAAAGATTCTTGGGGCTGCGCGTAAGGCGATTCGCGCGGCACAAAGCGGTAATCAAGTAGTAGTGGTTGTCAGCGCGATGGGCAAAACTACGGATCAATTGATTTCGCTTGCCAAAGAAATAACAGACCGCCCCAACAACCGTGAAATGGATACATTGATGTCGTCCGGCGAACAAATAACGATAGCGCTTATGGCAATAGCGTTGGAGTCGCTTGGTTACAAGGCGGTCAGTATGACGGGTGCGCAAATTGGCATTAAAACCGATAACACACACACAAAAGCGCGAATTAAATCAATTTCTACAGACAGTATGCGTCGTGCGCTTGATGCGGGCAAGATTGTAATAGCGGCGGGTTTTCAAGGAATTAGCGAAGATGGCGATATAACAACGCTTGGTCGCGGCGGCAGTGATACATCGGCGGTTGCGCTTGCGGCTGTTCTTGGTGCAGATGAATGTGAAATTTACACGGATGTTGACGGAGTTTACACGACTGATCCGCGAATATTGCCTGAAGCGCGTAAGGTATCGCAAATAAGTTATGATGAGATGTTGGAGCTTGCGAGTCTTGGTGCAGGTGTGATGCATAGCCGTTCGATTGAGTTTGCAAAGAAGTTTGGGGTTGCGGTTCATGTTCGCAGTAGTTTTTCGGATACTGTTGGCACGTTAATTGTTGCGACGCCTGAAAGTGATTCTCCGGTAGCTGGTTGCGCGGTTGCGAAAAACGAGGCGCGTTTGACTTTAGTTGGCGTGCCTGACAAACCTGGTAACGCAATGTGGTTGTTTTCAAGAATTGCCGAAGCCAAAATCGCAACCGATATGATTGTACAAAATGTCGGTCTTGAAGGACGCACGGATATTTCATTTACGGTTCCTGCAACAGATTTGACGGCAACGCTTGATGTTTTGAATTTGGTTTCTGCAGAAATTGGAGCGGAGCGTGTAGATTATCAAGAGAGAGTTGCCAAGGTGTCCGTGGTAGGTTTGGGAATGGAGAGTCAAAGCGGAGTTGCGGAGAAAATGTTTCGCGCAATTTCAGAACGGAATATCAATATCAGCATGATAACAACAAGCGAAATTAAAATTTCCGCGCTTGTGTCTCTTGACGATGTTTTGGAGACGTTGCGGGCGGTACACTCAACATTTGAATTACAAAAAACGCCATCCAATTTGAACAAGCCGCAAGTCTTGTCCGCACAATCAATAAACAAGGCAGAGTTAAATGTTGCGCGGATTTCGGGAATGGAGGATATAGTTATTGAGTCGATCAATCTTGACCGGCAACAAGCACGAATTACGTTGCCTGATGTGCCGGACAAACCTGGTGTGGCGGCAGAAGTTTTTGAGCGAATTGCGGAGGCAGGAATTATTGTTGACATGATAGTGCAGAGTTGCGGTCGCGAAGGCAAGGCAATGATTAGTTTTACGGTGCCGCGTAATGTTTTGCAAAAGGCGTTAGAGGTTGCCGGTGAATTGACCAAAGAATGGAACAGCGCGGAAGCACAATTCAATGCAGAGATTGCAATTCTGACGGTAAGAGGAACAGGATTACGTTCTCACACCGGACTTGCGTACAGAATGTTCAAAATGCTCGCCGACGGAAATATCAACGTAAACGTAATAAGCACAAGCGAAAGAAGCATATCAATCACAATTGACGACTCTTTTGGAGAAAAAGGACTGCAATTACTTAAAAATGAATTCGAAGCCGAAATAATGTAATTTTGAATCGAAATATCAGAAAATACACGCTTGACTAAATCATATTGACGGTTACAATACCTCGCCTGATTAAGAATCAAGATCATTAGCGGATCGCAAAAATATATTGCTCACATCATAAATTACGCGACTCAAAAGCGTCAAAGCCTGCTTTCCGACAGATAAACAGACGGCAGCAAAAGAAATTAAAGTGTGAACTGTTTATGAACACCTAAGTATATGATTTGGGTATTGTTCCATGTATTATTTACAATTTTTGTAATGAACGAAATAAATTTTACCAATTTTACAGATTCAAGTAATTTGCCATTTGAAGATTCCGGCGAGTCTTTTCAACAATCGGAGGAGTTGCCCTTGCCTCCGCAACCTCGTATTTCGGGATATTATCGTATTAAGTGGGTTATTGATGTGCTTATAGTTGTGTTCACGGCGTGGTTTATAGTTCCGACGATTCTTATTTTTATGTTTCTTGTTCGTTTAACTTCGCGGGGACCGATTTTTTATACGCAAGTACGTTGCGGGCTTAACGGCAAGCCGTTTAAGATGATTAAAATCAGGTCAATGATAGTTGACGCGGAAACAAATAAACCGAAATGGTCTAAGGACAACGATCCGCGTATAACATCTGTCGGACGTATAATGCGAAAGTTGCATATTGACGAGTTGCCGCAAATTGTTAATGTTTTACGCGGTGAGATGACGGTGATAGGTCCGCGTCCTGAGCGGCCGGAATTTGTTGAAAAGTTAAGTTTGAAAATTCCTGGTTATGAGTATCGAATGTGTGTTTTACCCGGCATGACCGGTTACGCACAAGTCAACTGGAGAGCCGATAACGGACTCGAAGATGTACAACGTAAATTAATTCTTGACTTAGAATATATTGAAGATGTTACGATCTGGTTTGATTTCAGGATTTTGTTGGCAACAATTAATTTCCCGCGTAAATTATGCGGAATTTACCAAACTGCCGAAAATTCACGTTGGAGTGCGTTCATAAACTTACGGAACGATCACGAATCTGTTATCCTGTCAAGCTCTCACAACAACGAAAAAAACTAACAATTGGAACACTATACTGTGTTTATACTATAAATTGCGTGTATCTATTCAGTGAATTGTTACATTATTTATGACGGGCGGGAACGCAGCGTATCGCGGTAACTGCCTAAAACAGCCATGTTTTTAACCACCCCTAACCCCTCACAAGGTGGAAAATTTAACGATTCCCCTCCCAAAGGAGGAAAATTTAACGATTCCCCTCCCAAGGAGGGAAATTTAACAATTCCCCTCCTTGGGAGGGGTTAGGGGTGGTCTCGGAGGAGTTAAAGGCGGTTTTTCGTTGTAGTTTTTTTATTGCGTTGATGTATTTTTAGGTTAGAGAAAAGGTCTATTGGTTATGCGTCATCCCCTAATCCTTAACCCGAAATCAAAATTTAATAATCTCTATAAAAACAAATTGTTTCATTCAGGTGAATTTATACAAATATTTCAGAGTGTTGAAATTTTCATAATGTAAATTAATAATTGTTTCAGAAATTTGATAGTCAACTATTACGTCCATAATCAACGCGAAACAATTAATAAATTTCACAACAAGACGGTGCAAATCGAGGAGTTAATTTAAGTGGACAAAATAATTCAAGAAGTTGCAATACAAGGGATCAATGGTTCTTATCATGGAATTGCGGCACACAAATTTTTTGATGCGGAACGAACGGTGAAGTTGATAGATTGCAATACTTTTCGTGATGTTGTTGATGTGGTCAAAAGTTCGTTCAATGTTGCGGGAGTGATTGCGATAGAAAATACAATTGCGGGAAGTCTGCTGAATAATCATGAACTTATTCGTTCAAGCGGATTAACGATAGTCGGTGAATATCGATTGCCGATTTCGCATTGTCTGGCTGTGTTGCCCGGAACGGCACTTGAGCAGGTTGAGGAGATAAATTCGCATCCGATGGCGTTGATGCAATGTGAATCATTTCTGGAAAAGTTGCCGAATGTTCGCATTATTCAACGTGATGATACGGCGACAAGTGCGCGTTTGATAAGTCAGAACCAATTACATAATCACGCTGCGATTTGCGGAATCGAAGCGGCACATATTTACGGTTTACAAATAATTGCGGAGGCGATTGAATCAAATAAACACAACTTCACAAGATTCCTCATCGTAATGCAACACAAACTCGCCAAATCATTTAATCGTGAAAAAAATAAGGCTTCACTTGTTTTTTCTCTTCTTCATTCTGTCGGCAGCTTAGCCAAGGTATTGACTATTTTATCGTACTACGAGATGAACTTGACAAAAATCCAATCTTATCCGTCAATCGGAGCCGCGTGGGAATATTTATTTTACGTCGATTTAACTTTCAATGATTACACCCGTTACCAACGAGCTTTAGACGCAGTATTACCTTTAGCCGACAAACTTAATATATTAGGAGAATATCAAGAAAGAACATAAATATCATTAGACCTTTTCTCTAACCTAAAAATA
>JAITDV010000128.1 GCA_031282385.1 Planctomycetaceae bacterium
AAGTGTAATTGAACCCGCTAAAAGCGACGGCTTGCCCGTGATAAACTCCACTATCACAGCTAAACCAAACAATCCAAAAACAACACTCGGAACTCCAGCAAGCGTGTTAATACAAAGCCGCATCAGTTGCGTTACCAATGTGTCTTTGGCAGCCTCAACAAGATACGCCGCCGTTAATAATCCCAACGGTAACGAAATCAAAATTGAAAATAATGAAATTAAAGTTGTTCCAAGCAATTCAGGACCAACACCGCCTAG
Source organism: Planctomycetaceae bacterium (assembly GCA_031282385.1). GTDB lineage: Bacteria > Planctomycetota > Planctomycetia > Pirellulales > Thermoguttaceae > WRKP01. The sequence continues at coordinate 259 of JAITDV010000128.1, forward strand.
ATAATGCCCCGCCGTCGCAGAATCAAAAAAATAAAAACCATAAAATGTCCAACACGGATTAAGCATTTTGTCCATACTACAATCAAATTCGTCAATCAACGATCTGACATCCGCCTCAATTTCCGTACCTTCAAAAAGCGAAGCACGATCTACAACAATTTTTTCGTTTATTAAAGTATTAAAATTGTTGTTATCAAGTTTTGGTTTCCAGAGCGTTGTATGTTTAAGTTGGGCAAGAAATTTTTGCGCTGTTGACCAATGCGCCGCGCCATACCGGACTTCGGGCGGCAAATGAGAATTACCTTCACGAGACTCCATCCCAAGAATACAACCAGTTCCCTCAACTCCATTGATCAAAGTCCGAATTTGCTTGAACGCCGTCGAATAAGTCAAATCAGAATCAGACGAAATTAATTTGTGCCGCACCGATAAATCAACATGACTCGCAATCGAATAATATTCATCCGCAAGATGAATAATCGGATCAATAATTTCTGTAACATTTTGTTTTTGTTTAATTTTTTTTATTTTCTCATAAACAACATTCAACTCTTCAGTTGAAGAAGCATCACAAAGATTCCTGAACGCACGGTTTAATTTACGGTTGTCAGTATTACGAGCAAGTTTTGAAGATTGAGCAATCCAATCATCCGGCGCAAGCCACGATAATTTTTTCAATTTGTCATAAACCGGTTTACGCGCAATTGAACATTGATGAAACTCCTCCTCAATTTTTTGCCGGTTACCGCGTTGAAATTTTTCCAAAATAAACAAACGATGCTCTACCGTCTCCTGAAAACAAACAGCCTCAAAACCTGCACGAAATATCGGTACAATAACAATTCCAATCGCTAAAAACAAAATCAAAATCGATAACAACGAAACAAACGTAAAACCGCAATCAAATAAATTCCGCATAAAACGTAAATAACTTTGACGATTGTTATTTAAACTTCGATCTTGTAAAGATATAAAATAAGACTCGCTAACTTGCAAACTTGCATGAGTTTCAAAAAACACAAATCTGAACAGCTTAAAAAACCAACTAAAGAATAAACACGACACTATTTTTTGTAACGGAAAAATAATCAAACAACACACTACACAAAAAATATTTATTAAAAAATAAAATATTTTTCTTACAACATCAATAACAAGAAAAAAACAATATTGTAATTTTTTATTTTCAGAATTATTGTTACACTTATTTTGATCCGGTTTTAATTTGCCGCGATTTACAATAATTTCAGTCAATAAATTCATTGCAAGAGTAAATAACAACAATATCAAACCAACAGTAAACAACGCGCTTCGATGTAAAGAGTCCGCCGGCGTCTCGCCAATATCGCCCGCAATTGTTGCGGTCATTGTTCGTACCGCATCGCCAAGACCGGTTATAACTTGATCAACTCTATACCACGCTGTAGGCATGTTCGCAGCATTGCCCGCAGCCATCCAAACAACCATCGTTTCACCAATAGCACGCATTATTCCAAGAATTACCGCCGCCGCAATTCCACTCCACGCAGCAGGAAAAACAACTTTTATTATTGTTTCAGCACGAGTGGCGCCAAGAGCATAAGACGCCTCCCTGATCTCTCGACCAACTCCGCTAGTTGCATCTTCTGTTACACTTACAATTGTTGGAATTGCCATGATCGCAAGAATCAATGAAGCATTCAAAACATTCGTACCAGACGTAAAACCAAAAGTGTCTTGCAAAAACGGAGCAACTATTTTTATCGCAAAGAAACCAAATGCAACAGAAGGTATCGCAGCAGGCAATTCAATAAACGGTTTCAACATCTGCCGAACACGAAACGGAACAATATCACTCAAAACAACCGATGACAATATACTTATCGGTATCGCAAAAATCATCGCCATTATCGTAACGATAAATGAACCGTAAAACAAACTTAACATTCCAAACGCCGGAGGATCAGCATTCGGAAACCAGTTGCCCGACGTAAAAACTTCAATAATTCGCTCCAAACCGATTGCATTATTACTATCGCCGCTAATATTGCTTGTCAAAAAAGGCAATGAACGGTAAAAAATAAAACAAAACACCGCCAACACAACCAACATCACAAAATTTGCTAAACGCGCAAAAATTTGAAACGCAATAAAATTTCTGATCTGCTTTAATTTATATCCACTAATACGCATAATTTTTGCTTGTACTGCCTATTTCTGTAATATTCAATAATATTCAATCTTTAATGACCAAGAAGTAGATTTAATAGTCCCGCCGCTAACACAACCAATTATAGGCAACTTCAATTACACTCCAAAATATTAAAATAAACAAATATCTCAAACTTAAATTGTCTTTGTTTCTTTTTTTCATCAAAGCAATTTTTTTGTACTTTACACAAAGGAAAATTAATTTCATGAAACTAATTTTGAGACATTATAAAGGCAAATTGTTAAGAAAATATTAAGAAAATATTAAGATTGCGTTAAGATTTTAGAAAAATAATTTTTCGAGTATCTTAATGTCATAACTGTGCACACCGCCTTCACAAAATAATAATTTCTTCAACAATATAACTCTCCCCCATCATCAAAAAATTATTGTATCCAATAATCAACTTATATTGTAGGTAACTTCTAGCAAATCATTTTGTCCGCGATTTATCACGAAAGATCACTAATTAAATAATTTGGTAATTATTCAGTGGAATTTTTTGAACAAATGAATATCGAGTAAACAACCTCATTTCCAACTTCATTGTCTTACTAACTCATGTTACGCACTGTAAGTAAAAATTTCAGTAAAACAACACCCTGTAGAATTGGAAATTTTTCACTGCACCTAAAGAGGCAAAGAAAAAACTGATATTTAGTCCCTGTGTAACATGAGTTATTAATTAACTCAAAAAACTAATTTCACTGAAATATTACATAATTTGTACAAATTCGTGTCCATTCGTATACAAAATAAATTTATTGTCTAATTTTGTCAATCCCGAAAATTTTGATGAATAAGAGTTCTTTACATTAGAGAGGTTCTATGCTGTTTGTACTAATACTGATCGTACTATAAATTGCGCGACATAAAAGCGTAAAAGCCTGCTTTCCGATAGGTAAGCAGGCGAAGATAAACGAAATTTAAAGTGTAAACTGTTTAAATTGCTTGACTCAAGTGCGTAATTTATAGTGCGAACAGTATAGGCTATTGTTTTTCATGAAAAAATGTGTAATAATTCCTGAAATGATGTCAGAGTTGTTTAGAATATACATTCAATACACCGATACGTTGTGTTATGGTCGTGTTTTAATGGAAAGTTGAATGCGGCATAGACAACATTATATTATCACGAATATACTTTAGAATTCGGCGGCATAAGAGTTTGAAAGTTGGTGTTCCAAACTTACTGTTCGTACTATAAATTGCAGGACTCAAGAGCGTCAAAGCCCGCTCCCGATAAGTAATCAGGCGAAGGTAAAGAAAATTTAAAGTACGAACAGATTAAATTAAGGCAACTTCTAAAAACCTATTTTTTACAGAATTATCAAAATTTTCAGTATTGACAAACTTAGACAATAAATTTATTTTATCCACGAATTGACACAAATTTGCCCAAATTATTTAATTCGTGATCTTTGTGAAAATTCGTGAATAAAACTAGTTTTTAGAATTTTTCATAAGCCCATAGGTCGCCAAAACTAAAGTGTGAATATTTAACGCAAAAAAGAAATTTTCAAGGCATAAAGTATAAAGAAACTAAACCTAACGATTGTAGTGAAGTTTGAGTTAAATTTTTTTAGCTTGATTAAATGTTTTGTACGAATTTTATTGGAATCGTAACCCAAAACATGTTCAGCTCAGAATAGCTCAACTTCGGAAACTTAAACAATAAACCAGAAAAATAAGGAGAAACAATTATGAAAAACAAATTATATTTTGTTGTTGCTTGTTTTGCGGTATTGATAGGAGTTACACTCATTTTCAATAGTGCCGCTCAAGCCCAAATAAGTATTCGGGTTGGTGGACATCCGTCACATCACGGCGGTTACAGACATCATCCTCCGTATCACAAACATCACTACAACGATTTTGATCGCACGGTGCGAGTGTTGGGTGCTGTTGGTTCAATTGTTGCTGCCGCCAATGGTTATTCGCCTTACGAATACTATCCGCGACGTCCGGTTGTAGTAGTACCGCCGCAACCTGTTGTAGTTACCCAACCCCTTTCACCAATTGTAGTTGAAAAGCCGGTTGTTGTCGAGAAAAAAGTAATTGTTGAAAAACAAGTTCCGGTCGTCTTGCCTGGAAATAATTCGCTTGTAACAAACACCGATTATTACTCGCCTAAACTCGGTGCAACTTTTGTCATACAAAATATGCAAATTCCGGGTTACACTTTCACAGCTGCACGTTTGACCTCCGATCCTGTTTTGGGTTCGCCGCTCAACGCAATCGGTCTGGTCAAAGGCGACGTAATAACAAGACTCGATAACGAAAGCATTGACTCAATAGATGTACTTGAAAAACACGAAGCCAATACGGTTATACGTTACATTAAAACCGGAACAACAAAAGTACTTTTGGGAAAAATCTATATCCCGAAAAATTCCGGCGTAACTGTTAAAACAGAACAAATTTACGCTCCATGAACGTAATATACTGTTTGTACTATAATTGCGTGATTCAAGAACGTCAAAGCCTGCTTTCCGATAAGTAAGCAGGCGACGATAGACGAAATTTCAAGTGTGAACAGTTAATATTTCAATTTGGAGCTTTGCCTCAAGTAATTGAAAAAACAAAAGACATTTTTTTGTTACGAAAAATTGTACTGGAAGCTGTTGAGTTTATAATTTTTGACTCCGGCTTCCGGTTTTATTTTTTGCTAAAATAAATTTAATAACCGTTCGCAATTAATTTTATTAATCTTTGTGTCCGGTATAAACTAATTAAACAACAACATATACTGTTCATACTATAATTGCGTGTCTGAGGAGTAAAAACCTGTTTTCCGATAGGTTAGCAGATGAAGGTATAGGTAATTTATAGTGTGAACAGTTTAAAATTAAAATACTAATTGATAATTATTTCCAATCTTTATTCGCCGAACGTATTGGCGGTGTTCTCTACGGCAAATCAAGTGAAATTTACAAATTTGAAAAAATTAAACGGGCAAAACGTCAGGCAATGACGGATTTTCCTAATCGTGTATTGCTTGATTTCGGGATAGGCGAAAATGATGCAATTGCAGATGAGGAAGTTCGGGCAGTTATGGCGGAAGAGATTAATAAACCTGAAAATCGCGGTTACGCGGATAATGGCTGCAACGAATTTAAGGAAGCGGTTGCAAAATTTATGTTACGCCAATTTAACGTCAAACTCGACGCAGTCACAGAAATAAATCATTGTATAGGTTCAAAGCCTGCGCTTGCGATGTTGCCTTATGCTTTCATTAACGCAGGTGATGTAACATTGATGACAGTTCCGGGTTATCCTGTTGCTGGAACTCATACCAAATATTGCGGCGGAACTGTTTACAATTTACCGCTTAATGCCGAACGCAATTTTTTTCCAGATTTTGAATCAGTGCCGGATTCTATTTTTCAACGTGCGAAATTACTTATTCTAAACTATCCCAATAGTCCAACAGGACAAGTTGCATCGATAGAGTTTTATGAAAAAGTTATCGAGCTTGCGAATGAACATAAATTTGTCGTCGTGCAAGACGCGGCGCATGTTATGTTTACGTATCGCGGTAAACCGTTAAGTTTTTTGCAGATTGACGGGGCAAAGGAAGTGGGAATTGAAGTCCATTCGTTGTCGAAGGGTTGGAACATGATCGGTTGGCGAATCGGGTGGGTTTGCGGCAATTCGTTGATCGTTCGTGCGTTTGCAGATATTAAGGACAACAGCGACAGCGGTCAGTTTCTTGCAATTCAAAAAGCAGCAATTGCAGCACTCAATAATCCTGAAATTCCAGCTCAAACGAATCAGAAATATTACCGCCGATTGCAGAAGTTGGTTAAGACGTTGCAAGGACTCGGTTTTGAATGCACGATTCCGGGCGGTACGTATTTTTTGTACGTTAAAGCACCGATAGGTACTACAGACGGACAAAAATTTGAGTCTGCAGAAGATGTTAGTCAATATCTGATTCGCGAACATTCAATTTGTACGGTTCCTTGGGACAATGCCGGTGCTTTTTTGCGGTTTTCCGTTACGTATATTGCCCAAGATGAAAAAGCGGAAGACGACCTCATGCAAGATTTAGTTGACAGGTTGAACGGAATCAAGTTTGAGTTTAATTCCTGATTTGTTGTAGTTATGTCGTTATTTTTTGTAACGATAATCTTGTACATGTTTATGCCGAATACATTTTGAATTTCGTAACACAAATAAGTTAAAGGGGATTTTTAGGTAAAATTGCGAGTGTTGTAGAAAATCAAAATGTGAACTGCTTATACTGTTCGTACTATCAATTGCAAGACTCAAGAGCGTAAAAGCCTGTTTGCCGATAGGTAAGCAGGCGGCAAAGGAAATTAAAGTGTGAACAGTTTAAAATTATTTAACGTAACATTTATTTATCAATTATTATTTTTATCTTTTATTCAATATACCAAACGCACTTTAAAACTCGGTAACAGAAAATGTGTTGAAGCGGGCTTTCTGATAGATTGCGCGTGTTACAAAAATTAAAGTGAGAACAGTTTAAAGTTGTTCATATCATGCCAGAGCCGATCAATCAGGAGTCGCCTAAACAAGAGACGATAAAATTCACAGAACAGTTTCGCAGCATTGTTGGCAAGATACGTCAACTCCGTGTTGAAATTGATGCGCAGGCAGTGATAATTTTTCCGGAGTATCCGATTGATTGGATGCGGTTACGTAAACTTTTTGAAGATGACAAAATAACGGTTGCGTCAATGAAGTCTGATATTCTCAATGACGCAGCGGCAAATGATTTCAACGTGGTGCATTTACATTTCAGTTCGGGATCGGCGATAAATGATCGGATTTCTCACGCAATTCTGGAAGCGGTAGCGGATGATTTGATACCGAGAGGCAGTCGTGTGTTGGTGTTGTATAGTACGTTTGATCCTTCAACATTTGATTCGATAAGTGTGATAAATCTTGGTGAGCATTTAGAGCGGTTGTCGGGTCGAGACTTGCGTCAACTTGAAACAAGTGTACCGTTAAAAACATTGAAAACAGTTGTTGATTTAGCGGTTGATATTGGTTGGGAAGGACGTGAAGGCAAGCCGATTGGTTGTTTGATTGTTGTTGGTGATACGAAGAAGGTTTATGCAATGAGTCATTCGGTAGGATTTGATCCGGTTAAAGGTTACCAGCGCAAAGATAGAAATATTTTCGACGCCAAAGTACGCGAGGGAATCAAGGAAATTGCGCAACTTGATGGTGCAATTCTTGTGAGTGCGGACGGGATTGTACATTCTTGTTGTAGGATGTTGCAAGGTGAGAGACACGCAACGATTTCATTATCACCCGGTCTTGGCACAAGACATTGGGCTGCGGCGGCAATAACAAAAGTAACATCTGCGATTGCAATTGCGGTTAGCCAATCAAGCGGAACTGTAAGAATTTTCCGCAACGGTGAAGTCGCTCTAAGAATAGAAGCAAGACAAAGACGACCTCTAGTTTGGAAAGACATCGAAGCCGAATAAAATCAGATGTCAAATATATTCAACATAATTTTGATTTTCGGTTTTTAAGTTAGTGTTCAAGTTTGTCACGCCAATAAACTGTTCGTACTATAAATTGTGTGACTCAAGAGCGCAAAAGCCTGTTTTCCGATAGGCAAGCAGGCGAAGGTAAAGGAAATTTAAGGAAATTTAAAGTGTGGACAGTTTAAAATAATTTTGGGCAGATTTATTGTTCTATATCATTTTGTTGCCGGTTATTTCTTAGCTCTCGTAATTTTCGTTCAACTTCTTTAACGTTACGAATATTCTGGAAAACGAAAATGTCACCGGTTCCATCTTTTTTTTGTTTTCTGTGAATTTCTGTTAGTTCGTCAGGTTCGTAGCTTGTTATGTCAAACGAAAATCCTTTTCTTTCCAACGTGATTACCCGTCTATTCGTTATCGCATAAACTGTTCGCAATAATTTTCGCCGTGTCCAAACCGGAGATAAAAGCAATCCAACACCAATAAGAATAAACGGAATACCAATATAAATGGCGAAAAGACCATCTTGTGCAGATAAAAATGTAAAAAATAAAGCAATAACTAGAAATGGAATCGCAACAAAACTTTGCCGCAATGAATCATTGGTAAAATAACGCGGAATCGGTTGAGTAATCCATTCAATTATTTCACCGTTTTCTAATTCATTATCAATCAATTCCTGTAATTCATTTGAAATTGATCCGGAATCATATCCTTTTACATCGTATGAATAATTGTTCTGAAAATCTGACATTTTTTCAAGTTTTGTTGAAGGAATTATACTGTTCATACTGTAAATTGCGTGACTTAAGATCGCAAATTATAGTACAAGCAGTATAAAGTGCCAAGAGCATATCGGCAAAGCAATAGTATTTTTTATGCTTGCCCTTCAGAACCGAATAACGTGAAAAGCGATTCGGCAAGTTCTATTATTTTTTCTGTTACAAAAGAGTCAAGTTTTAACGGGTTAATTGTGCCGGAAGTTTCGTTGAGATATTGTTTCATTGATTGCGTGTAAACTAATTTTAATGCAGTTGAGATATTTATTTTGCTTGCGCCGCACGCAATCAATCTCTTAAACGTCTCATCGCTCAACCCAGTACCGCCGTGAATCACAATCGGACAACGTGTTGCCTCGGATAATCGTTGTACCAAATCGAAATTGATTACAGGTATTCCTTTGTAAACTCCGTGTGCCGTGCCGACGGCGGGGGCAATTGCATGAACTTCTGTTTCATTGATGTACCGCATTGTCTCTTCAAATCCAGCTAACGATTCAATATTATGCGAAATATCATCCTCAACACCGGCAATAATTCCCACTTCACCTTCCACTTCAACTCCCTTATTGATCGCGTATCGGCGAACTTCACGAGTCTGCCGAATATTCTCCTCAAACGGCAAATGAGAACTGTCAAACATAACCGAATCCCAACCAAGATCACAACATTGATTACAAAATTCAATACTCTGACAATGATCAAGATGCAACACAATCGGAACCGGCGCAGCATCAATTATCGACCTTGCAAGAACTGCAAGCGATTCCGGTTTCAACGCCTTAACAGTTGCAACCGACGTCTGAACAATCAACGGACTTCGTTTACGAATCGCCGCCTCAACTACGGCAGAAAACGTAAGATGATTTAAAATATTTATTGCCGCAACAGCATATTTTTTATTTTGTGCTTCGCGGAGCATTTTTGAAAATTTGGCTTTCATTTTTTTGAATAAGTTATGTTGAATACACGCTAGAATTCGTTGCGCAAAAAATTCAAAAGAATTATTTTCAATCGTTCACATTTTAAACTGTTCACACTTTAAATTTCGTTTATTGCAGCCTGCTTACTTATCGGAAAGCAGGATTTTACTTTTTTATGCCGCGTAATTTATAGTACGAGCAGTATAGTACAAATAGCATAACGCGTTTGTGTTACTTAATTCTGAATTATGTTTGGTTATGATAGACAAGTCTACATTAACACATTTACGCCGCCGAATTCTAATGTATATTCGAGATTAAAGTTAATCGTAATTACGGAGAAATTTCGTACTTTCCCGAAATTTAAACTGTTCACACTTTAAATTTTGTTTACTGTTGCATGTTTACTTGCCGGAAAGTAGGCTTTTACGCTTTTGAGTACCGCAATTTATAGTACGAACAGTATAGTGTGATTAGTATTCTCCGCAAAAAAATAATCTGCAGCAAAATCACAAAATCTCACAACTGGTCAACAGTCTATCAGTATTTTATTATTTTGCAATTCATAGTAACGGACAAATCGGTGCAATTCAGTAACTAGTTGTCTCTGAAAAAGTCATTTGGAGCTATAAATTCTGGGCTTATCTGGTTGCAATTTAGAGTTATAATTTGCAATATAATTATTGTTTTATCCGAGATTTTCCTTAAAACCTTGCAAATATTAGACCTTTTCTCTAACCTAAAAATACATCAACGCAACAA
>JAITDV010000164.1 GCA_031282385.1 Planctomycetaceae bacterium
TTTAACCAGTTCATACTTTAATTTTCTTTTTGGTAAAGAGTAAATCACAAAAGCAAACAGAATTTTCAGGAATGAAAAGTAGACCTTTTCTCTAACCGAAAAATACATCAACGCAACAAAAAACCTACAACGAAAAACCGCCTTTAACTCCTCCGAGACCACCCCTAACCCCTCCGAAGGAAAGGAATAAGAATATGCCTCCGAGTGAGGTGAATAATTCCCCTCCTTCGGAGGGGTCAGGGGTGGTCTCCTACAGGTTAGCGAAAAGGTCTAGTATATTTCAAATTTTTTAGTTTTATGATTTTGTGATTTTTGAGGGGCATTTTTGTGATTGAGTTATTGAGATTCTTCTGTTTTTTGGGATTGGTATTTGTTTTTTACCGCTTAAATATACACCGGTAACAGAGTTTTTTTGTTTTAGGATTTGTTCCGGCGTGCCTTGTGCTACAATTTCTCCACCATATCTGCCCGCATTTGGACCGAAATCCAAAACTTGATCAGCACACAAAATTACATCTTTGTCATGCTCGACAACAATTAACGTGTTGCCCAAGTCCCGCAACTTTTTCAACGCTTCCACTAACCGACTGTTGTCACGCGGATGCAAACCAATTGTCGGTTCATCCAACACATAAAGTACACCAACAAGACCGCTTCCGATTTGTGCTGCTAATCTAATTCGTTGCGTTTCTCCGCCTGATAATGTTGGTGCGGATCGCGACAACGTTAAATAATCCAACCCGACATCAATCAAAAATTGCAATCTGTTTAAAATTTCTACCAACAAATCACCCGCAACTTGCCGCTCTACATCCGTCAACTTCCAACCGCGAAAAATCTCTATCAATTTACCCAACGGAAATCGGCAAATTTGATCTATTGTATATCCAATCAATCGTACCGCCGACACATCATCCCGCAACTTACTACCCAAACAAACCGCACACTCAACATCATCCAAAACCATATCTTCCACCCCGCGAAAAGAAGGTACAAGACGAGACGCTTCCTCCGCCGAAGCATAAAGTCCTTTGTATTGAAACGAAAAATTCGCCGTCCCCAACCACTCTACGCCAACATTTTCTGTATCGGTATTTTTTTCATTGTTTTTTCCTTTGTTGTTTTTTGTTTTTGATACAGTTTTTTTTGCAGATTTTTTAGGAGATTTTTTGTTTGTTTCTATCGGCGCCATTTCAAATTTGACATGAAATTCTTGATCACCGGTTCCATGATAAATCAATCTGCGATGTCTTGCGTCAAGTTGTTCAAACGGAATATCAATTGGAATTCCTGTCTCTTCCGTAAAAACTTTTAACATTGCCCCGCCAATAACCGATTTTGCGTCGGGAAATAAATTCACTGCCCCTTCCGCCAATGTCAACTTCGGATCACTCAAAAACACCACCGGATTGGCGCCTTTTTGCACTCCCAAGCCTTCACAATTCGGACACCAACCGAGCGGCGAATTAGCCGAAAAATGATGCGGCGTAAGCCGTTCAAAACTACGTCCGCAACACTCACACGCAAGATGTTGACTATGAACCGAACGCCGCCATTTTGATTCCTCGACTTTCTCATCAACTTCAATTACGTGCACAACTCCATGACCAATCTCTAACGCACTCTCTACACTATCAGCTATACGAATTCTGCCGGATTGATCATCCCGCAACACCACCCGATCAATCACCAATTCAATATCATGCCGCCGACGCCTGTCTATATCAGGTAAACTATTGCCCGAATCATCAAGAGAATACAAAACACCATCTACACGCACACGGCTAAATCCCTCAGAACGAAACCGCTTCCAAAGATCACCATACATCTGACCAACCTCAATATTTATCGGCGCAGCAATAAGCAAACGTCCCAAAACCGGCATTGACATTATTTTCGCAATAATCTCATCAAGCGTCTGCGTACCAACCGGAATATTACACTCCGGACAATAAGATACCCCAAGCCTTGCAAATAACACACGCAAATAATCCTGCACCTCCGTAATCGTACCAACTGTACTACGCGGTGAATGCGAAACTGCCTTTTGCTCTATCGCAATTGCCGGCGATAAACCCTCTATATGTTCAACTCTCGGCTTCTGCAATTGACCAATAAATTGACGCGCATAACTTGATAAACTCTCTACATAACGACGTTGACCTTCAGCATAAATCGTGTCCATTGCAAGAGACGATTTGCCGCTGCCGCTCGGTCCCGCGCAAATTGTCAACTTGTCTCGCGGAATCTCAACAGAAATATTTTTAAGATTATGTTCCGCCGCACCGCGAACAATTACCGCATCAATTTTTCTTTTTGGTTGCGGATATTGCGGTTTGTCTGGAACGGTTGTTATGGTTGAAGGCAATTTTGGTACGTAGTTATCTTGTGCGAATTTTTTATTGAAATATTTTTTCAACGCTCTACCCGTATGCGAATTTTCACATTGAACAATCATTTCCGGCGTTCCAACCGCAACAATTTGTCCGCCCTCATCGCCGCCCTCCAATCCAAGATCAATAATCCAATCCGCCGTCTTGATAACATCAAGATTATGTTCAACAACAAGCACCGTATTGCCCGCATCAACAAATTCATGTAAAACTCCAAGCAACATTTTTATATCAGCAAAATGCAAGCCCGTTGTAGGTTCATCCAACAAATACAAGGTTTTGCCCGTACTCCTTTTGACCAATTCCCGCGCAAGTTTTATTCGTTGCGCTTCGCCGCCGGACAATGTTGGAGAAGGTTGTCCCAATCTCATGTAACCGAGACCAACACGATTAAGCATCGATAAATAATGTTTTATCTTCGGATGATTTTCAAAATGTTCAATTGCTTCTTCCACATCCATATTCAGAATTTGATCAATTGACTTGCCCTTGTAACGAATTGCAAGAGTTTCGCGGTTAAATCGGCGTCCTTGACACGCCGGACAAGTCACATAAACATCCGCAAGAAAATCCATCTCCAATTTTTGCGTACCTCTGCCTTCACAAGCCTCACATTGTCCGCCTTTAATATTGAAACTAAACCGACCAGGCCCGTAACCTTTGAGCTTCGCCTCTGGAATCTCCGCAAAAAGAGTACGGATTTCGTCAAAAACTTTGATATACGTTGCAGGATTAGAATGAGACCCGCGACCGATTGGAGATTGATCAATATCGATCATCTTGTCAAGTTGATCAATTCCTTCAATTCCGCGATGAATTCCTGGATTGCCATAACCATGGTTCAAATCACGATTCAATCCCTCAACAAGAATGTCGTTGACCAAAGAACTCTTGCCCGAACCGCTCACTCCAGTTACACAAACAAAAACGCCCAACGGAATTTCAACATCAATGTTTTTAAGATTATTATGTTCCGCTCCACGAATAATTATCTTTCGCGCGGCAGAAACTTGACGCCGTTGTTGCGGAATTGGAATAGACTCTTCGCCGCGTAAATACTTCAACGTAAGCGAATCCGACGAACCGGAAATTATTTTGTCCGGTCCCAAAATATTCGAAACAACTTTACCGCCATGAACACCTGGACCAGGTCCAAAATCAACAAGCATATCCGCCGCCCGCATCGTGTCCTCGTCATGTTCAACAACTATTACCGTGTTGCCAAGATCACGCAACTTCGCAAGTGTTGCTAACAACCGATCATTGTCCCGCGGATGTAAACCAATCGACGGCTCATCCAAAATATACAAAACCCCAACCAATCCGCTGCCTATTTGACTTGCTAACCTGATACGTTGCATTTCACCGCCAGAAAGTGTCGGAGCCGTCCGCCCAAGCGTAAGATACTCAAGACCAACATTGACAAGAAAACCAAGCCTGCCGCGTATCTCCTTCAACGCCTCCACCGCAATCTTCTTGCCCGTATCCGTCAACACTAAATCTGAAAAGAATTTTTGTAACGAATTTATCGGCAACTTGCACAAATCCGGTAACGATAAATTTCTCTCCGCAAATTCTTCTGAAGCAGTTTCAAGTTTAAATGATCGCGATTGTTCGTTTAATCGGTCTCCGTTACAATAACTACATTTCATTGTCCGCATATATTTTTCCATCTCAAGACGCTGCATTTTACTTTTCGTCTCGTGAAATTGTGCAAGCATTTGAGGAATAATTCCCGCAAATTGACCGCCCCATTTGTGATCCGATAAACCATTGCGCCAAGTATAAGTAATATGCAAATCTCCCGTTCCCCATAACAACGCACGTTGAATTTCGGGGTTAAGCTCTTCCCATGCAGTCTCAAGAACAGTATGCAACGGAAGATTATGAAATTTTTCCAACGCCTCCGCAATTCCTTGAAATATATGCCTACGCCAACGTCCAAGATCACGCCACTTGCCAATAGGAACAACACAACCTTGCTGAAATGATTTCGATTTGTCTGGAATTAATAAATCCGGATCAAACGAATGAACTTCACCCAAACCGTCACACTTCGGACACATTCCGCGCGGCGTATTAAAACTGAACAACTGCGGACTCGGAGGTTCAAAACTTATGTTGCAATCTGTACAAGCATAATTCGCAGAAAGCGATATTCCTGTTGATAGATTTTTTGTAACGGAAAATGAATGTTGCGCAGATTCGGATAAATCGGATAACTTTGATTTCAATTTACTTTTTTGTTTCGGTTCAATTGAATCGGTTTTTTGCTCTTCTCCCGACTGTTCAGAAATATCGCCCGCAATAATTATATGACCATTGCCAATCGCCAACGCACGCTCAACCGATTCCGCAAGTCTGTTGCGACCAACCGCCCCCGTTTGAACCAGACGATCAATAATAACTTCAATATCATGCCGCATCTGACGATCAAGTTGCAAATTGTCTTTCAAACGCACAACTTGACCGTCAACTCTTGCACGAGTGTAACCTTGACGTATAAGGTCTGCAAATAAATCCTTAAATTCGCCTTTTTGACCGCGAATAATCGGAGCCAGTATCAACAATCTCGTGTTTTCGGGAATTGTTTCAATTTGGTCTATAATTTGTTGGCGGGTTTGTGCCGAAATCGGTTTACCGCATTTAGGGCAATATCCTACTGCAACTCGCGCAAAAAGAACACGGAGAAAATCATATATTTCCGTAATAGTGCCTACTGTACTTCGCATATTTTGACCGGCGGATTTTTGCGAAATAGAAATTGACGGACTCAATCCGCAGATCAAATCAACATCAGGTTTAGGTAATTGCCCAAGAAATTGACGCGCATAACTTGACAAACTCTCAATATAACGACGTTGCCCCTCTGCATAAAGAGTATCAAAAGCTAATGAACTCTTGCCCGAACCACTGACCCCAGTAAAACAAATCAACTTATTACGAGGCAAAATAAGATCAACATCACATAAATTATGCTCACGCGCTCCATTGATAATAATATCAGACATAATGAAATTTGAAATTTAAATTATTCACACGTTAAATTACATTTGCAACCGCCTGCTTACCTGTTGGAAAGCGGACTTTAACGCTCGTGAGGCACGCAATTTATAGCACGAACAGTATAGTAACTATCCTGCGGTTGAATAGTTATGATTTTTTTCTTGTTGTTTTTTTACGATGTGGGGATTTGCGGGGGTTGTGTTTTTCTGAATTTTCGTGTTTTGGGAAAAATACTTTATGTTTATCAATAATTTTATCTAGTTGCTCGAAATCATCTTTTCGGCAAATTTGCAAAACAACACTCATTGCCGATGTAGATTTATTTTCGGTTTCATCAGGTTCGGTTGATTTGGATTCGGTTATAGTTGGATAGTTTTTTAAAACGCGAAGTGCAAGTTTATTCATTAAATTGTAATGTCGCGCTTCACCTCTTTCATTGATCCAATTGGGACCTTTGATCAAAAGCAATCTATCAAAAAGAGTCCAGTAAGGGCTGAATATGCGGAGTAGCTGCATTAATTTTGCAACAGCTCTGATGGTCAATGTTGTGAATCTTGCGAATTCAGGTTTTGGGTCTTGAGGTTGGTTTTGTGTTTTATTTTTTGGCGTGAATTTTTTATTTTTTTGTGTAACACAAGCGGCAAGAATGGATTCAGCTTTGGCGTGATGAACAATAACATTAAGATTCAAGTCGTTGACAATTTCACTCAACGCCAATGCTTTTTTGCCGGTAGAATCACAGAGTTCAATATGGAGATCAGGACGAATTATTTTCAAGATAATACCGGGAACGCCGCCACCAGAACCTACATCAAGTACTCGTTCATTTTCACGCAAAAATTCAGAAATCGCAAGCGAATCAACAACATCACGCGAAACAAACCGATCATAATTCATGTGCCGTGTAAGATTGAAACAGCTATTCCAATCCCAAAGAAGTTGACAATATGCGTCGAGTTGTTCCGTTTGTTTTTTAGGCAAAGAAATATTGTAATGCTTAAGTGATTCGTGTAATGATTCCATAAAGGACAGATTATTGTTATTATTTGGAGCAATGTCCAAAGCTATGTTACTGTTCGTAATATAAATTACGTTGCTCAAAGAGCATAAATTATAGTACGAACAGTATATTAAAAATTTTTGAACGGAAAATAAGGACAAAAGGACGCGTTTAGCAGTTTTGTTGGTACTAATGGGAAACTTGATAAATGAGGGTTGGTTACTTTAGAGTGCCGTGTTTTTGTCTGTTTCGTTCCTATTTCTCTGACCCTTTTTCCTAAACAATTTAATCCCGCAACTGAATAGTTATGTTATCTGATTGTTATCTAATTTGAGACAACATTAACTCTGATGTTTGGATTTAGGCTGTTGTAAACTGGGCAAGTTTTGAGATACGCAAGATACGTAGGCCGATCCTCTGCCGGAACAGTGTTGGGGAAAGTAAATTTCACGCTAATTTCAATTATGCGCCGCGGATCAACTCCCATTGTTTTTGTAATTTCTACAGTTGTTCCGGCGATTGACTTACTTTGCGACTCTGCATATTTTCCCATGATTGTAACTGCGCACGCACCTAGCGAACTTGCAAAAAAATCTGTCGGCGAAAAACCGCGGCCTTTACCGCCATTGTCAATCGGTAAATCTGTAATTACCTCTGCCACATTATCGCTGTGCTTCAACGTCGTTTGACCATCGCCTTTATATGTACATAAAAAAGTTGTCATAATTTTTTCTCCAATAATTAAATACATTTGAAACCGTTCATACTTTAATTTCCTTTATCTACGCTCATTTTTCCTGTTTTCCAATCAGGCAAACTTGCGGGGATTATTGAAAAATAAAATTTGAACAAGTTAAATTTGTTACAAAAAATACGAAACCGCATTTTGAAATATCGCAAAACCGTCTCCTTTACAATCACAATCATATTCACAATCATTTTTGTCATGTTGTTTTTGACCGATTAACCTTGTCCAATGCGGATGCTGGAATATGTTTAGAAAACGTTCCGGGTGCGGCATCAAACCAAATATCCGACCGCTCGGATCACAAACACCGGCAACATTCGCAATCGAACCGTTTGGATTCTCGCACTCAACATAACGCAACGCAAGTTGACCGGTATTGGAAAGAATTGACAAAATATCAGAACCGCCCGACGAAACAAATCGTCCCTCGCCATGCGCTATCGGAAGATAAAGTTCGCGAATCCCGCGTAAAAAAACACAACTCGAATCACACACCCGCAAATGAACCCAACGATCAGTAAAAACCGGCGGCTCATTCCACGCCAACGTTGCCAACGAACCGTCCTTACTATCCGACAAAAGCAAACCCGATTTCAACAACACTTGAAAACCGTTACATATTCCAAGTATCAACTTACCGGAATCACAAAAAGACCGGAATATCTCGCCAAGATTTTTAGATAACTTCGACGCAAATATTTTGCCCGCCCCGATGTCGTCCCCATAACTAAATCCGCCAGGTAAACAAAGTATCTGATACTCATTAAGCAACCTCGACGACTCAAGCAGCCTGTTAATATGAAAAACATCCACACTCTCCGCTCCCGCACTTTGAAACGCAAATTTCGTCTCAACATCACAGTTTATTCCCGGCGCACGAAGAATCAAAACTTTGACCATTTTAATTAAAAGTTAAGGATTTATAGGTAAGGAGAATATATAGGAGATTAATATTTTAAACTGTTCACACTTGAATTTTCCTTTACCGCCGTCGGTTTACCTAACGGAAAGCAGGCTTTTACGCTCTTGAATCACAATTTATAGTACGAACAGTATAAGTAAATACGTTAAATTTCTTTTGACGCAAATTAAACTGCAGAAATCGAAATCGCAATACCAATAAGAGTCAAATCAGGAATTATTATCAGCTTGTAATCCGAAAATTCATCCGCGAATAATTTACCAACAATACTTGCATCGCCGCCCGTGAAAATAATCGGAATTTTTTGGTCAGGTTTAACGTGGTTGTTTTTTTTTACTTTTTGGGCAAAAAAATTTATTGCCGCAATCAGACTTCCAAAAATGCCCGTTAAAATTGCCGACTCTGTATTTTTAGCAGGATAAACTAAATCTGCGGAATTGAATTGAGCAACTCCGACTTCTGGTAACCGGCTTGCAGAACGATTTAACGTAACGGATAATGCACGCAAACCCGATAAAATTACTCCGCCTTCAAATAACGCCGGATTTACATTTGTTTTGACGGCGTCTACTGTAATTGCGGTTCCAGCATCAACTACAATTATCGTTTCAATATTTCGC
>JAITDV010000282.1 GCA_031282385.1 Planctomycetaceae bacterium
CAAGACGAATTAATCTGCGATAACGACAATTGGACGTTAGGCGACCACTTAAACACGATACGCGACATTGTAAAATCTGATGGTAATGTTGCGTATCATTTAGATTACAACGCTTTCGGCAGATTAATTTCTGTAACAAAAAATGATAATCTATCATTTGCCTACACTGGAAAATTATTTGACCAAATGAGTGATCTACAATGGAATATAAGCCGCTGGTACGATTCCAATGTCGGACGATGGATGAGTGTGGATCCGATTGGGTTTGAAGGAGGTGATATAAATTTATTTAAATATGTACATAATATTCCGGTATTGTTTGCTGATTTTTTAGGTCTTGAGACATCAGATCCGTGTACTTCAAACAGCGGGAAGAATGAAACATGTAAACAAATTGTCAGACCAGTAAAAGAAGCGGAAGCGGAAAGAACCTATATTGGTGAAAAATTCACTCTTTATCATCTAGCATATCTTTCATATTACATGAGTAAAAAATGGGTATCAGAAGGATCTGCCGTTACGTCTGCTTGTTCACAAAAATTAGAGACCTCACAATCAATATTCGTAGGACAAGAAATTACATATTCATTAGGAGGATTGGTAAATGCCGGAACTGAAATTTTAGAAATTTCAGGGACTGTAGCATTTTCGGTAACAACAGGAACAACAAAGACGCAAACCTTTTCACAAGCTGCTAAACGATGTCGTTATTATAAGGGATATTTAGCAAGATTAAAAATTACCATTGAATATTATGTACCAGGATATTTAAGAGGAATGCCTCCACCAGCACCACCAATGTGGATGCCTCCATATTATGGAATAAGTAAAGTTTTATATGAAGATACTGGTCCATACATATGTGAATGTACTTGTTCTAATTAGCCGAGATAATATTCCCGATTATAAGAGTCGATACAAAATAACATTAAGTGGGGCTGAAAGTTTAGTTTTTACCTACAAAAAATATAACGTAAGCTTTGTAAAATTACTCTTAGCCCTAAAATGTGACAATGTATTTTGATTTTTTCATTTTTTATAGATCAAGTTTGAGGGAAAGGCGAATACTCATATTCGTTTCAATATTTAGAGAAATACGGGTATAGAGATGATGAAGATATTCATTAAAAAAATTATATTTTTAGTCGTATTTGTAATTTTATTTTGTTTGTTCCTTTGGATAGGCTGTTCAAAAGAACAAATAAAATATTATGATTTAGAGACGATACGGACACGTAGGTATCCTCGTTTTGAAATTGAAATGCCGCCAACAATCGAAGGACCATATCACGCATTTGTAGGTTCTGCCGTGTTTGATAAAGGGCAGTATATCAGTAGTACGTTTATAAGTAGTGACAAAAAAACTATCCTTTGCGTTAATTGTGATTACGATATGACCAAAGTGACAGTAATCGTTTTTGTTGAAAATAAAAATGGTGAAATTTCTTATGCTGTTCTAAAAAGTAAGTAATTTTTAAAACAATAATGTTTGTCCTGCGTTTGTCCAACAATTTGGAAATAACCGAAAATTCAAGTATGAGGAGTATATGAAAAAGTTGTTTGTGATAATCGGTATCGTGATTCTGTTATTGATTCTGTTTTTAACAATTACGATTTATTGTACCAAAGACGAATCGGTGAAATTTTCCGACGGTACAATTTCGATGACGTTATCGCCGAAAGATGTTATATTCAAAGCTGAATTGCAAAACCCTGATGTGAAATTGCAGGATCATGAAATACTGATTTCAAAAAAATATGTTGATGAACTTTGTTCTGATCTTTCCGACGAAAATAATAATGACATCGGTGGATTGCTGCTCGGCAAGAGATATACATTTTATGAAAATACAAAATTTGGACGTATTGAATTCGGGAATTTTCAAATCTTCAAACGGTATAGTATGAAAGATATTCGCAATTTGATGGGCAATAACAGCAATGATGTTACTTATATGCGTTTCGATGTTGGATTGAAAGAGGAAGATCATTTCTCCATACTTGCGAAAAAGGGAGATGGGAAAAACGTTTATTTAAAGCGGCATTCCGCAAGATTAGAAATGGTAGATTCTAAATTAACCAGCCGATACTCATGTTTGAGTTATGACATTTCGATAATCATAGGAACTTATAAAACTGAAAACAAATACTCCGAAAGAAGCCGATTATCCTCCCCGTATTACAAAACAAAAAATATATTGTTGAAGAAAACAGATAATGGCATTCGGATTGAAACTGAAAACGAATAGGTTTCTCGTTATATACCGTAACAGGTAAAGCGGTAGGTTTCGCCCTTGAACAACCGCTTGACATTGTTGCGTTTGCGTGATCAACTTCTCGAATTTTAAAACGGCTTCAGCATAAACGAAAAATTCTACATCAGAAAACAACTTAAAACTACTTTTCAAGTAGAAAAAGTATATCACATCGAATTAGAATCTCAAAAGGAGACCAAAACATGAACGTATTCAAAAAATTTTTTATTGTAACAATAATTGGGCATCTATAAAAATTCCCT
>JAITDV010000293.1 GCA_031282385.1 Planctomycetaceae bacterium
CATCCAAACCCTTTTCCAAAAAACATAAGTCGTCATAGTCATTTTTTGTTCCTAAAAATATTAAACTTACAAAATGTTGATCTCCATGTCAACACGACATGAAGTACGAAGCCATTAAATTTCGAAATATAATAACTCATTATAAATTACAGAAACATTTACTTTAAAAGAAATATTCCTAAAACAGCGCGGTGATCGGATGGATATTTGTCAAATCCGATGTCTGTTAGTTCACTTTTTTCGCCGACAATTTGTACGTTAAGGAGTTCAACATTTGATCCGTGAAAGAAAACAAAATCAATTCGGTCAAACACTTCACGTTTTGCCGGTAATGTTGTCCACGTATGTCCTTTATGTGTAACTTCATCAGGATATTTCGTGCGATAACTATCTTTCATTTCGGCTTTTTCCATGAACGCTTTTGTAGCGGGCCACTCAACAGGAATTTTACAAATTCCTGCTTTTGCTGCTTTTTCCGTCCAATCCAAACACGAAGGCTCATTGAAATCACCGGTCAGAAAAACCGGACAATTATCTTTTTGTGCTTCTTTGATATCGGAGATTGTTCCTTCAACATCCTTGCCGCGCGAATTCCACGCTGATTTAACCGCATCTTCGGCAGTGTCCAACAGTGGAACGTTAGAATTTGAAATACCGTTTAACAAATACGGCTCATAAGGCCAAGCGTTTAAATGTATGTTGAACATCCAAACAAACCGGTTCTCACCAATTTGTATTTTACAACCATTACCATTGGGTGACGGTTTGACAATTGGATAACGGCTAATAATGGTACGGCTATAATTGATAACGTAACAATGCCAACCCATTTCTTCAGCGATTTTCTTTGCATTGTTATTTTCGCCTTTCGAGGCTTCCTGAATACCAACAATATCCGCTTTTGTTTCACGGATAACTTGGGCAGTTTCTTCAACAGATTTGCCGCCGCCTACCCAAATATTGAAACTCATCACTTTTAATTCAAGTGTATTCTGTTCTTTTTCCTGTGAAAAAAGCATTGCCGGAATTTGTGCAAAAACAAATAAAGTGAACAATAAAATAATAGTTTTTTTCATAAAAATGTTCCTGTAAATTGTTGAATGGTTAAAACGATAGGGACAAAGTTACCGTCTGAATTTTGCAGTCAAGCTCGATAACTTATATTGGATTGCTTTGAAGAATTCAATATTTCATCAAAAAATTATTTGTAATTTTTTATTTTTCAATAGTCCAAAAATTAACAAAGTTTTTGTTTTCGTTTTATTTTTGTTTAATTGAAAAATAATTGTTTACTATTTTTTGAATCTTTCATTAGGGTGTTTGGGTTTGGAATTGACTTCACCGGAAAGTTCCAAGACGATTTTTTTGTTTCCTTTTTCGGAAATGGAAACGGACAAATCGGTTGTGTTTATGTTACTGTATTTTACAGGTAATAAATCTTTGATTTGTCGTGTGTCGATGAGTTTCGATTTATCACTATCGGGAGTTGGTTCTTGCCGATATTCGCCGGTTATTTCGGTTTTTTCAACTGTTACGAGATAATCGCCCGGAAAAACACCGTCACCCGGATTCAGTGTCATCATTGTGAAATTACCTTTTGCGTCTGTTGTTGCCGATGCCGCACGTGCGGTATTTTCTCCTGTTTGGGGAGAAAAAATGATCATAGCCTGATCAATCGGTTGACCATTAAAAGTAACTGTTCCTGATGCAGGAACCAATCCTTCCAATTGCCCAGACTGATTACAACCCACTATCAAAATCAAAAAAGAAAACAATATCCATTTTTTCATAACGAAATTCCTTTATAAAAAAAGTTAATAAAAATAAAAAAATACACGGTAACTATTTAGATGTTTAAAAGTTTTGTTTTTAATGTTTAAATACAAAATTACATAAATTGAAGTTTGGTAAAATTTTAGTAATATTTCAGTGGAATGTTTTTTGTGAAATAAGGCTGAAAGCCTTGAATCAATAGCGTAGGGTATCGCCCTACGAAAAGGATACCCAATAACTCAAGCCCTGCTATTAGTGGAGAGTTGATAGTGGAAAATGGAGAGTAATGTAATCAATTTACTCTCAACTCTCCACTAAAGACACCGCCCTTTCAGGGCTAAAATTTGTTTATATTATTTTCGTAGGGCGATGCCCTACGCTACTGATGTTGGGCTTTCAGCCCATTTCCATAAACTTAACACAAAACATATTTTTTGAAAATGTACCAAAAAATTATAAAACATCTAAATAATTACAATAAACATGAAAACAGAATTTGTACTTCTGCCTAATTGATTAAAATCCAGTAGGTTCACCGTCATTGATTACTCCTAAGCGTCCCCATATTCCAAATGGAGTAGTACCGGTTGCCGTCGTGCCGGAATAATATTTGAACCATTGGCTCAAATCACCATAATTAATCGTTTCGCTAATGAAACGAACAGAACCATCACCGAAAACGGAATTTACTCCGCCGGAATGATTGCTGGTTGGAGCTAATTGTCCCGCAACCTTATCACCCGTAGTACCACCTGCAATTCCGGCAACAGGTATTGGATCCGGTGAAGCCGGTACATTATAACAGGAAGGTGCATTGGGCGGCAAAATGGTATGAAAAAACACGTTCAAATAAGCAAAATAAGCAAAGTTAGTACCGGAACCGTTGGCGGTTGCTGTAGTCGTGGAATAAGTTTCACCTGTTCCTCGTGTATTCATACAAACTTGCGGCTTATTGTTCCACGCATCGATTTTAGCAACACCACCTTTGATTCTTTGATGCTCTTCGGCACCTGTTCCGGGTGCAGCACAACGTTCACTCATAAAGATTGTGTTACTTAATCCATCCGTAATACTGGCAAACGAATACATCGAACAGTTTCCCCAATCTGCCGCCCATGCTGGATTTGTTGAGGGTTTCATTCCAAAGGGAGAACGAATGTTACCGTGATGTCCATATTTTTGAATTAGGTAATCTGCTTCGGAAAAACAATAATTGGTAGGAACAAATGGTCCGGTCGTATGCCCCGGCGGCATATAACCAGTTTTACTACCATCATCCGAAGGACACTGTAAATCTTTGATACTCCCTTTCATGCAAATATTATCAGAATAAGCGTTAGCTGCGGCGGTTGTGTAACTCGTGTAATCGTC
>JAITDV010000348.1 GCA_031282385.1 Planctomycetaceae bacterium
CTCCATTGATATTTAAACGTTGGCGACCTGAATTCGCCTTCAACTCCGTCTCGATCCAACCATAAGCCGGCATACTGTTGCGTTGCGGATGAACCGCATCAACAAAATAAAAAACATCAGTTTCGTCTGCTTTTTTACGGAGTTTTCTGAATTTGATGCCGGGATAAAGTAAATTGCATTGCACAACCAAAAATTTGTACTAAAAAAAGATACTCAAAAAAACAACTCGCGAATAATAAAAAAATTAATTTCACTCGTCAAGAGGGATTGTAAAGTAGGAGCGGTATATTTATATTGTTACGAACTAATATATTGTTACAAATAATTTTTAAATGTCATGCGGATTCGAGGTGGAGTATTGTTATTTTAGTTTTGATTGATTACAATATGCGGTCTCTGTTGATGAAGATTTTTTTGTCGTTAAATTTTGGGCAACAAAATTTTTTTGCCCGAAAAAATAAAACAAAAAACAACAACACCGTAAAATTGTTACCGTTCAAAAAACGCAAAAAATAAATGCACAAAAATTACAACCCAATACAAAATGCAGAACGGGGAACTATTTTTTGTAATCAATCAGCATCAAATTTCAAAAAGATATTTTTAAACTGTTAGCACTTGAACATTCGGTAATCCGTGTAAGTTTATCTATTGGTCAACTTGTTGTTTTTGTGCTAGCGCATTCTGAAAAGTATTCAAAGTATGCTTATTGATTCGGTCACTTTATATAACCTTAAACAAATTTGAAAGAAAATGTCGAAGAAAAAACTTAATGTCGGTATGCTCGGTAGCGGGTTTATGGGACGAACTCACTCTAACGCTTATTGCCAGGTCAACCACTTTTTCAATACACCTTATCAACCGGTTTTGAAGGCTTGTTATGGTCGTGAAGAAGACTTGCCGGCTCTTAAAAAATTTCAGGAGATGTGGAACTATGAGTCTATTGAAACAGATTGGCATAAATTAATAGAACGGTCAGACATTGATGTTGTTGATGTTGTTGCCCCGAATTTTTTGCACAAGGATATGGTTATCGCGGCAGCTAAAGCGGGAAAAATAATTGTCTGCGAAAAACCAATGGCAATGAATTACGCCGAAGCTCAAGAAATGGTTGCTGCGGTTGAAAAAGCCGGCGTAAAGAATATGGTTTCTTTCAACTACCGCCGCGTTCCGGCTATTTCATTGTTCAAGCAAATAGTTGACGAAGGACGTGTCGGTAAACCGTTTCACTATCGTGCAACTTATCTACAAGATTACACAATCAGTGAAAAAGTACCTTCAGGCGGTACTGCTCTTTGGAGATTGTCGGCGAAAGTTGCGGGCAGCGGCGTTACCGGAGACTTGTTAGCGCATTCAATTGACTCCGCAGAATGGATCAACGGTCCTATTGCTAAAGTTTGCGCTCACACCGAAATTTTCATTAAAGAACGAAAAAATTCTGATACCGGCGAAATAGAAAAAATCACTATTGACGACGCTTGTATGTTTATGGCGATTTTCAAAAACGGTTCAATTGGAACTTTCGAATCAAGCCGATACGCTCGCGGGCGAAAAAATTACAGCACAATGGAAATCAACGGCGAAAGAGGTGCTGTTTTCTTTAATCTGGAAGAACCGGAATATATTGAATTTTTTCGTTACGCTGATCCTGATACCGACAAAAAAATTGAAGACCATTTGACGGGATGGCAGAGAATTTTGGTTACCAACAGCGAACACCCATACATGAAAAACTACTGGGTACCCGGAACAACAATTGGTTACGAACATACATTTATCAACGGTTTGGCTGATTTCCTTTTCAGTTTGGATGGCGGGGCAAAATTTGAACCCGACATGAAAACCGCCGCAAGAACACAGAAAGTTTGCGACGCTATCATCCAAAGCGCAAAAGAACAAAAATGGATCGAAATCGATTAATCGTATAATTTCACTTGAAAGCAAGATTCAAGTGAAATGTACTTTTTTCGTCTCGGTATGTGTGAACGAGGTAATAGCACAGTAACAGCTTTGAAATTGATAACCAATCAGAAAACTGTTACAGAAAATAATAACAAAGTGATTAGTGTGCTATTACTTCATTCACTCGTGCCATGCTGGTTCGTATTCTGGAAAGAAGGGAAAAGTTATTGATGGAATAGAGGCATTTAACTATGATATGAGTGTTGCCTTTGGTCGGCATAATTGCAACAAGTTATTTTTGGGAAAATTCTTGTAAAAATAACTATTGACCAATAACACTAACCCATTCTACTAATAATGCTGCTGCTAAAACCGGTGAAAAAATCTTAATGTTTCCCGAACCTCCCGACGACGCCCCGCCAACCCAACCTCCACCGTCTCCGCCAACAACACAAAAAACATCAAACTCAAATACGTCAAATCCTATTATCTTTTCGCCGCATCAATAATTTTAGTAACAATAATTCTCATAACCTCCCTCATAATATTCCGCAAACAAAATTCAAATCCAACAAATCAAAATTGAAAAAAAAAAATTAGTAACTCGTACAACATTTACGCTGTAGGAGTTTTCCGTGAAACCCCTTACAGGGTAAATGCAAAAATAGTAATTCGATACACGTTTTACCCTAACATTTACAGTGTTAAACCGGATATTCACTTTTTTGCTGATCTAATTTTTGTCTGGTGCTTGAAATTGTAGGGTTTCTTAAAAAGTGTGTTCAATGATTTTTTAATTTTTTGGCAACCTCCATTGCGGTACTTCCTTTTTTGTGCATAATAGTCAAAATGTACTTATGGAATTTGAGATTTTGCTAAATCGTTTGAATTGCCGTATGTGAAAAAGTGTTCAAAAAATATTTTAAAATCTCAATGTAACAAAAAATAATGTCAATTATTTACGGAGTAA
Organism: Planctomycetaceae bacterium; assembly: GCA_031282385.1. Lineage (GTDB taxonomy): Bacteria > Planctomycetota > Planctomycetia > Pirellulales > Thermoguttaceae > WRKP01. Next base: position 2,873 of record JAITDV010000348.1, read on the forward strand.
TTCTTGTCTGAGCAAAAGGGAACATCCGTTAAACGCCATTTGCAAAAGTTCAGATAGAATTTATTATTTGCTATTAGACCTTTTCTCTAACCTAAAAATACATCAACGCAACAAAAAAACTACAACAAAAAACCGCCTTTAGCTCCTCCGAGACCACCCCTAACCCCTCCGAAGGAGGGGAATAAAAAGATGACTCCGAAGGAGGCGAATAAGAAGATGACTCCGAAGGAGGCGAATAAGAAGATGACTCCGAAGAAGGCGAATAAGAAGATGACTCCGAAGGAGGCGAATAAGAAGATGACTCCGAAGGAGGCGAATAAGAAGATGACTCCGAGGGAGGGGAATAATTCCCCTCCTTCGGAGGGGTCAGGGGTGGTCTCCTACAGGTTAGCGAAAAGGTCCATTATGGCGAACCGCAATTTTGATTGTGTTTTTTTGTTGTTTAAGTGGGAGAAAATCAGGCTTTTACGTTTTTAAGTTGCACAATTTTATAGTACGAACATTATATTACGGTGTAATATCCAATCACCTTTTTATTCAGAAAGGTATTTTTTATGAAAGATAAATTTTCACGCCGTCATTTTTTGCAAGCTGCTGGGCTTGCGGTTGCTGCGCCAATGGTTATTCCTTCATCGGTGTTAGGTGACGATCAGAAGGCGGCTCCAAGTGAACGTATAACTATTGCGCATATTGGAGTTGGCGGTTTGGGGCGTATTGTTTTCAGTTGGACTCGACAAGTTCGCGAAGCTCAAAGTGTTGCGGTTGCGGATTGTTTCAAAAGCCGCCGAGAAGGAATTGCGGCAATTTGTAAGGGGAAAGCGTACCTTGATTACCGTGATATTCTTACTAGAGACGATATTGATGCGGTGTTGATTGTTACGCCGGATCATTGGCATGTTCCAATTGCAATGGCAGCGGGACGTGCTGGAAAACATACACATGTTGCCAAACCGCTCGGCTTGTCCATCAATCAGAATCTTGCTTGCCAAAGATTATTTAGCGAAAAAAAATTGATTTTTCAATATGGAACGCAACAGCGCAGTATGCCGCATTGCTGGAAAGGTTGTGAGTTGGTGCGGCGTGGTGTGATTGGAAAAATCACTGCGTTGGAAGTTGACGCGCCTAATGGCGGTGCGGGCGGTTCGACGGCAGAAGTTCCGATTCCGTCTGATCTTGGCAATGATGGTTTTGAAATGTGGACAGGTCCCGCGCCGAAACGTTCTTACACAGTTGACCGATGCCGACCGAATGGCACGTATTGGATTTACGATTATGCGATAG
>JAITDV010000379.1 GCA_031282385.1 Planctomycetaceae bacterium
CGAAAACAATTATTGTCCGAAGTAAAATTTCGCCAATGGAAATCCGCAGACGAATATTTCAACACAAAAGCAAAATTTATATCTTATGATTACAAAACCCAAACCGTAACAATAGAAAACCCGACGGCAAACAAACCTCAATGGAATACAATGACCTTTGCGACGAAGATAAAAAATACTTAAAAAACCTCCTAAACCCAAAATTACCAGATAACGAAAAAAAATAGAAATTATTAGACCTTTTCGCTAACCTGTAGGAGACCATCCCTGACCTCTCCGAAGGAGGGGAATAATTCGCCTCTCTCGGAGGCATCTTCTTATTCCCCTCCTTCGGAGGGGTTAGGGGTGGTCTCGGAGGAGTTAAAGGCGGTTTTTTGTTGTAGTTTTTTTGTTGCGTTGATGTATTTTTAGGTTAGAGAAAAGGTCTACTGTTCACATTTGAATTTTCCTTTACCGTCGCCTGCTTACCGATGGTAAACAGTCGGGGGTAAACTAAATTAAAGTGTAAACAGTTTAAATCCGCGCGGAACAATATAATTTTCCGAACGGTTCTAATATTCCAATCCTTATTTGTCAAATTACTCTTAGTAGCCCCAAAATAGATTTTTAGAAGTTGCTATTTGATTAGCGGTTTGTGTTTGTGATTAGTTTTTCAATGTTTTCTTTGTTTACCGGTGTAATTATTCCTCGCTCTGTAATAATACTGTTTATAAATTTTGCCGGCGTAACATCGAACGCTGGATTGTACACCGCAACACCTTCAGGCGCTGTCCTCACCCCAAAACTACAACAAATTTCATCCGCCCCGCGTTCCTCAATCGGAATTCCCGCACCGTCCGCCAACGCTAAATCAAATGTTGAAGACGGCGCAGCAACATAAAACGGAATACCATGAACATACGCAGAAATCGCTAAACCATACGTGCCAATCTTGTTTGCCGTGTCGCCATTCGCCGCAATTCTATCCGCTCCAACAATAACACCATTCACCTTGCCTTGACGCATTACCATTGCCGCCATTGAATCACAAATTAATGTTACATTAATTCCCCGTTCCATTAATTCCCACGCCGTCAACCTCGCCCCTTGCAGCAACGGTCGCGTTTCATCTGCGTAAACTGAAATCTTTTTGCCCCCTTCAACCGCAGTGAAAAAAACCGCTAACGCCGTACCATAATCTGCCGTCGCTAATCCACCGGCGTTGCAATGCGTAATAAATGTATCGCCATTTTTGATTATTGATTGACCGTAATTTCCGATAGCACGGCAAATTGCTCTGTCTTCCTCATGTATTTTACGCGCTTCCGAAAATAATTCGTCTAAAATTTGGACAATCACATCCGAACCTCCGCTTGACAACATCGGCTTGACCGATTCAAAACGGCGTTTCATTCTGTCTATTGCCCAAAATAAATTTACTGCCGTAGGACGACTTGACGCTAAATATTGGGCAACATTATAAAACCGCTTCTCAAATAAATTCAACCCAACATTCTGAACGCCAATAACCATACCGTAAGCTGCTGCTATTCCAATTGCCGGCGCGCCGCGAACACGAAGTTGCTTAATCGCTTCCCAAACCGATTCCGTACTACGGCAGTCAATCATACACAACCGCAACGGTAATAACGTCTGATCTATCAGCCGTAAAAAACCATCCGAAACCCCGCCAACCCAACTCAAAGTCTCAATAGACATATTCTCAAAAAAAATTAAAATTTCTAAACTTAAACCTGAATTACAATTTCAGGATTTATAAATTGGAAAACAAAATTTCAGCTAATTTGTAAATTGTTTTGGTTTGACAAAATGCTTGTTGACGCACAGTTCGTTTTCAGATATTCCCAACGCAATACCAACCAAATCAGAAATATAATATACAGGCAGATCAATTTTGTCCTTTTTAACTTTCTCAATTGCAGATTGTTTCATGTCAAGATTGACATGACACATCGGACAAGCAACTACCATACAATTTGCGCCGTTCTTTTTTGCGTTTGCCAAAATCTTATAAGTCAAATCAATAATCACCGAATCATCCGCCAACGTTAAACCCGCCCCGCAACATTCCGTCTTGTAATTCCATTCAACAACCGGTTCCGCCCCAAGCTCGCGAAGTAAATTTTCCATTGATTCCGGTTGCTCACAATCGTCAAATTTTAATTCTTCCGGCGGACGTGTTAAAAGGCAACCATAATAACACGCCGGTTTATAACCTTTGAGTTCTTTTTTTACTTTTGACTTAATATTTTCGTAACCTATACGTTGGAAAATTTGAATCAAGTTAATTACTTCTGTTTTTCCCGTAACTTTATCTTCGACGATTTCTGACATTTCCTGTTGTATGGATTCATTTGCTCTAACCAGATTGGTAACTTTAATAAGTTCCATCGAACACATCGGACAAGGTGCAAAAATTGATTCCAAACCTTCTCGTTCAGCTATCGCAAGATTGCGGGCAGGCAGAGCAGTTGCGAGTTTTTTATTTATGTTATGCGCCGCCGTCGCGCCGCAACATATCCAATCATCAAGCTCTTTAAGATCAACTTGCAAAACTCCCATACACGTATGAACAGACCGCTCATAATCAAACGAAGAACCATGTAACGCACAACCTGGGTAATATCCTATATCCATAAAAACAATCAGGGTAATTATCGTAACAAAAATTGTTGACAATATAATTGACAAACATAAGAAACAGTACACAAATTTTCTCCGAAATACTTCCATACTGTTTGTACTATGAATTGCGTGATTTGCAAGCGTAAAGCCTGCACGCCGAAAATTAAACAGGCGGCGGCAAAGGACAATTCAAGTGCGAACAGTTAAATGAATTCGAAAAAAGGGAAAAACATCTTAACAAAATTGTTTGGCTTGACAAGCAGGGAGAAAATTAAAATCAGGAACAAAATTATGAGGGCAATGTTAGAACAAAATCCATGGATAAATGTGTGTATATTGTTTGTACTATAAATTGCGCGGCTCGAAAAAGTAAACGAATCTTAAAGTGTGAACAGTTTAAAAAACGAAGTTATACTTGTCCATTCAACTATTTGTTTCAAAAAAGAATAATTTTGTTCGTCTGGTATATTTTTTGGAATATGCAAATATTAATTATCTGTTTTGTTGGAACAAAAGATTAATAAACTATGTCGTATTTAAGAGTCGGAACCCCTGCTTGCACAATATACGAAATTGTGTACAATTTTGCCTCGTTTCGTATCTGTTGCGTTTCTGTGTTATGCTGAGGTAGTTTTAATCCGTCGCACAAAAATTTTGACAGTTAATACTATGACTATTTTCTCCACATTTTAAAATTCAGTTTTTTTCTTTTTAATAGACATCGGTGACAAGAAAAACTTTGGCGGCATGATAAACATGAACAATATCTCAAAGCTGAAATTCAAATGTGATTAATATACATACTTTCGGCAATCGTGATATTTTTTTCGTCTTGTTAATGGCGAATATTAATTGTTACAAAAAATATCATTGATTCATTACCAGATATCCGTACTATTCTGATACGAATGTAGGTAGGAAAATTTTATTAAAATGCTTAATACAAAAAATCTTAGAAATATTGGTATTTCGGCTCATATTGATTCGGGCAAGACAACGCTTAGTGAACGCATACTTTTTTATACGGGCAAGTCGTATAAAATCGGTGAAGTACATGACGGCAGCGCAACTATGGATCACATGGAACTTGAACAAGAACGCGGCATCACAATCACAAGCGCGGCAACAACTGTTGAGTGGAACGGTAATTTTATCAATTTGATAGATACGCCCGGACATGTCGATTTTACTGTTGAAGTGGAGCGCAGTTTACGAGTGCTTGATGGTGCGATTTTGGTTTTGTGTTCTGTCGGCGGAGTACAGGCTCAATCAATTACAATCGACAGACAAATGAAACGATACGAAGTGCCGCGTCT
>JAITDV010000383.1 GCA_031282385.1 Planctomycetaceae bacterium
AGGTCTATTATCAAAATTAATTGACAAGGAGTCCCCATTCAGATGCTCAAACGAACTCGCCGCGAACAAGTTGGCTACCATTAAAACAACAAAAAGACTTTTTCAGGGACAACTAAATACGATTTTCATTTTTGACTAACATAATTATTGTTACAATAATGCATCAAAAAAAATAGTAATTTGATAAACATTTCACGCTCAAATTTATAGTGTTAAACGCCATTTGCAAAAATTCAGTTATAACTTGAATCCCGCAATTTATTGTACGAACAATATAGTTACATCTCAATTTCGTATGCGAATAAAAAAATAACCCAATGCAGACATTCCTGTTACTGCATCGGGTTATTAACACGGTTTTTGCTGACAATTTGCCTAATTATTTTTGGTTTATATTGTATGCGGCTTGTTTTATGTTGTTTCCTTGCGGTGTTATGAAGGTTGGTTGTTTAATGATTTGTTGTTTCGGTGCGGTAATGACAACTTTTTGATTTGTTTGCGATTGTTTTTTTATTATGGATTGTGTTTGTTGTGCGGGTGAATTTTCAAATTGTATTCCGTTCTGAATTACTGTAGGGCAATTTTGACAACCAGTCGTCGTCGGACTACACGGCGAACATGGGTCAATAAAATCTTGCGTCTGATAACAATTGTCCCCAAGATATATTTCATTGCTGCACCCGCAACCCTTAAACGTTTCACAACTTCTCCCCGCCGAACAAAGAACATTGCCAACAACCAAAAACGGAGTCGCCGCCGCCGAAAGCGCCGCTTCTCCTACAAGACGCACCCCATCCGCAAGTTGAACAAGACAATTTGAACACGGATAACCGTTTTGACAACCAATCATTCCACATGCGGCATGACCTTGATAAACCGGCGCCGCACACGGATCGCACACCGTCTCGCAAACATTTGTTACCAAAGGTTCGCCGCAAGAACCCGTACGGTCAATGCCGCCATCAACATAGTCAACCACTCCACATGAACCATTCGCACATATTCCCAACGGCGAAAAACACGGATTACGAAACCCAGGCGCATAACACGCACAACCAAGCATCGACACTATTGAAAAAAGTACAATTGAAAATAAAAAAATTCGTTTCATCGTTTTTTATCCCTGAATTAAATTTTGAAACCAAAGTAAAAAAATAGCAACAATTCAATGATTATTTTGTAATATTGAAATTCGTGTCCGTTATTTTGATCTATTCTAATTGGTAAGCGGTTCTGCGATTTAATAACCGGCTTGGATGTTAATAAACTGTTCACACTTTAATTTCGTTTACCTTCGCCTGCTTGCAAGCTTTTACGCTTTTGAGTTCTGCAATTTATAGCACGAGCCGTACAATTGTTTTAATTTTGCCCTCTTACCTTGCTGGTAAAAATTATCGGTAAGGAATAATCAGAATATTTAGAAAAATCGGAATAATCAGAATATTTTATACAAAAGCCTGAATCAATTTTCCGTAACTAAGTAGTGCAACAATAGATCAATTTATATTAGATCTTTTCTCTAACCTAAAAATACATCAACGCAACAAAAAAACTACAATAAAAACCGCCTTTAACTCCTCCGAGACCATCCCTAACCCCTCCGAAGGAGGGGCTTCGGAGGGGTCAGGGGTGGTCTCCTACAGGTTAGCGAAAAGGTCTATTGTAATAAATTGCGAAATTTAACAACTGTATCAATCGTGGAGATAAATTTTCAGATAAGTCAGCTTAATAGTTAGATTCAATACAATCGTTATGGTTTGTTTAAATTTGTAAATTTCAATAATCGCGTAAACCGTTATAACAATTTTTTTCGTTAGAACCGGTAGAACACAGTAATTTAATAATTTATTTCACACATTGATCGAAGTTGTGGAGGTTAATTTGACGAAACAGGATTGTAACACGGTGGTATTGTGCTTCAGATTCTTCCGAAGTGATTTTAACCTAATCACACTTTAATTTCGTTTATCACCGCCTGCTTGCTGATTGATAAGCAGGCAATATAAACGAAATTTAAGGTGTGAACAGTTTAAAATATCAGAATGAAAAGAAGCTTTCCAGTGTTGAAATTAATAAGGAAAAAGGAGTTAAAGAAAGAAAATGGTAAGTAACAAGTTAAGCAGACATGTTTTCACAATATTATTTATTGGAGCAAGTCTCGCAACCAACTACAGTGCAGTTTTGGCACAATCGTTTGCGGAAAGTCCGCCAACAACAAATACAGCATTTGCACCTTACGCGGCGGCTCAAAACTCGCCCGTGTACGCAAATGACGCTTCATTAGAATCAAGAATAACGTCTCTTGAAGCAACACTAAAAAAGAAACAAGATAAACCCGATCCTAAAAAAGGATTTACACGCGTTATCGACGGACGGGTTTACTTCGACAGCTACAACGTAAGCAAACAATCAGGTTCCGCAACCAATGTGTCAAATCTCTCAAATCTGACAAATTACAACGGACTACGAGACTTACGAGTCGGCGTTAAAGGTGAAGGATACGACATCTTTGATTACAAAATTGATTTGTGTTTCATTGAGGCAACAGGAACTAGCAACAACTCTGATGTTACTTTGAACAGATCTGGAGTTAATTTGAAGGATGTTTGGTTTGGAGTTAAGAATGTACCTTTACTTGAGTATGTTCGTGTTGGGCATTATCGGTTAGAAGATGGCGTTTCGGTTTTGACAGGTGGAACAAACACGACGTTTTTTGAATTCGATGGACGTGATTTTGCAACCGGTCGCCGTATCGGTATCAGTTCACGTCATCTTTGGGCAAAAGATACAATTAGATTTTTTGCCGGATTCTTTTATGATCGTAATATTGCCACCAATACGCGATATGATCGTAATGATAATCAAGGTTCAATTACGAATTTCAGATTGACGTTTTTACCTTATGCTTCACGCGGAACTGATGGTAAAATTGATGGTAAAAAATTCCTGTTTTTCGGCGGTAATTATAGCTACTACGATTTGTCAAAAGATTTGTCAAAAAAGACATCTTTTACAGAGCGTTTTAGTACGTTGGATTTGAATTCGCTTCAAGGGCTGAAGATTGCAACAAATAGTTATAACAAACTCGGATTGGAATTCATTTATCAAAAAACAGCTTTCACGTTACAATCTGAAGCTTATGCCAATGTTTACAATTCTGTTGCAATAAATGGCAAAACGAAAGATCGGACGATTTGGGGAACTTACATTACTGCTAAGTATTTTTTGACAGGCGACTATCGAAAATTCAGCGCAGACAATGCAGCTTGGGGAGCTGTGAGTTTGAAACACAATCTTGATTTGAAAAAGATCAATGACCTAAACCGTGCAGATTGGATCGGCGGACTTGAGTTAGCAGTTAAATGGGCTTACACGGATACGAGTGATTTTTACGACAGTGCGAATGCTGCCCAATTTACTGGAGGAGTGAATGATATTACGGTTGGTCTGAATTGGTATTGGTCTCCGCAAGCACGTTGGTTATTTGATTACATTCACGTAATGCCAAGTCAACAACGTAATGGTTTGAGACGCGATCATTCGGATACCGATATTTTCGCAGCATCGTTCAGGTATAATTTCTAATCAAATAGTAATTGTCAAGAACGCATCAAGTAATATACTGTTCGTACTATAAATTGCATGACGCAAGAGCGTAACAGCTTGTTTTCCGATAGGTAAACAGGCAAAAGTAAATGAAAATTTAAAGTGTGAACAGCTTAAAATGGAGAGCTCGATGATTTGACATGCAACTACTAAATTGCGGTTGTATGTCAAATACATTGACTCTCTGTTTTTGTAAATATTAGACCTTTTCGCTAACCTGTAGGATACCACCCCTGACCCCTCCGAAGGGGGGAATAATTCCCCTCCCTCGGAGGTGTATTCTTATTCCCCACCTTCGGAGGGGTTAGGGGTGGTATCGGAGGAGTTAAAGGCGGTTTTTCGGTGTAGGTTTTTTGTTGCGTTGATGTATTTTTAGGTTAGAGAAAAGGTCTATTAAACTGTCACACTTTAAATTTCCTTCACCACCGCCTGCTTACCTATCGGAAAGCAGGCTTTGCGCTCATAAGTCATGCAATTTATGGTACGAACAGTATAGAAATTTACGACAGTACAATCTTTTCGAGTATAAGTCGCTTCGAGAATCAATGACATTTGAAGATTTTGTACGTTTGATTGGGCTGTGCCACTTGTTTTTTGTACAGAATACCGATAAAATTAACGACATTTCTGCTGTTTCTGCAATACACTACCCTCACCGAATGATAGATAAGATCAGGAAAAAAGATTATGTTATCAATAAAGTAAAAGTAGAAGATGGAATATACGTAGTTCAATGAATGATGTTGCCGGTTCAGATTGTTGTGATTAATGAATTGTACGACAATACAAATAAATGGTTAAAAACTTTACAAGGCAGCAGATTAACAGAATAACAAATCAACGCAATCGTAAAAGAAGCTCAATACCGCAACGATAAAGAAATTTTGACTTATTTGGACTTTATTGTAAATGTCCACAAAACATCATTTAAAAAAGGAACAAAAAAAATGCACAAAAAATCAATAGAAATTATCAAACAAAGCGGATACTAGCCCCAATAATAAATAGACCTTTTCGCTAACCTGTAGGGGACCACCCCTGACCCCTCCGAAGGAGGGGAATAATTTGCCTCCCTCGGAGGCGTATCCTTATTCCCTTCCTTCGGAGGGGTTAGGGGTGGTCTCGGAGGAGTTAAAGGCGGTTTTTCGGTGTAGGTTTTTTGTTGCGTTGATGTATTTTTAGGTTAGAGAAAAGGTCTAATATTTGCAAGGTTTTAAGGAAAATCTCGGATAAAACAATAACTATATTGCAAATTATA
>JAITDV010000387.1 GCA_031282385.1 Planctomycetaceae bacterium
AAAAGGTCTAGTATCAAAATTAATTGACAAGGAGTCCCCATTCAGATGCTCAAACGAACTCGCCGCGAACAAGTTGGCTACCATTAAAACAACAAAAAGACTTTTTCAGGGACAACTAACTATAACTACACGATTTGTATAACCATAATGTTTTTTCGTTATTTTGCCCATGTATTGAAAGATTTCCCGAAGATGATAGAATGACCAACCTTTGTGGAGTTGCGAGATATTACGTTAGATTTTGTCGACGTATGGATTTGGAAATTTGTGTTTTCAATTTGTAATCGTAATTCCAATTGACAATAACAACCGGTAACTTACGCAAGATTATCTACCTACCGCAAAGTCTGTTTTAACGTCCTTGTGTTACTGAATCCAAAATGTGTTTGATATAGAAATTACCAAATATACTGTTCGTACTATAAATTGCGTGACTCAAGAACGTAAAAAACTGCTTTCCGACAGCTAAACAGGCAACGGTAAAGAAATTTAAAGTGTGAATAGTTACAATATTAACCATCTAACCCTTAACAAAAAATGAAAACAATTAACGAAAAATTAAGTATGAACCGTTTATCTCTGTCCCGTACAATTTTTAATTTGGCAACTAGTATTTTTGTGTTGGCAATTTTTGTAACACAAATTCTGATTGCCGACATTAGTCAAAAAACATTTGCCGATGAATTCAAAGTACATCTTCAAAAACGAATTGCCCAAACTAATGCGAATAATTCTGCTTCACAGTCTGTTGAGTATAAGATTGAGGTCAAGGAAGAAACGTGGAAAGGCGAAGAAACGGCAATTGTAATTTGCGACATGTGGAATAAACATTGGTGCCGCGGAGCAACGTCGCGAGTTGCGGAAATGTCGCCGCGAATGAACGAAGTCCTAAAAGCGGCACGCGCAAAAAACGTTACAATAATTCACGCCCCTAGCGATTGTATCCATAAGTATAAAGATACGGCGGCACGTAAAAGAATTGAGGGCAAACGTGATAGCGATTTTGAAAAAAAGTTTCAAAGTAATAGCTGGTTCAAGGGTCTATTACCGACTGAAAAAGGCGCGGTGTGGCCTATAGACCAAAGCGACGGCGGTTGCGATTGCGAACCTCAATGTAAACAAGGACGCGTGTGGAGCAGTCAAATTGATATTCTGGAAATTGATGACAATAAAGATTTGATCAGCGACAGCGGTACGGAAATAATAACTTACATGCGCGAAAAAGGAATCAAGAATGTTATTTTGCTCGGTGTTCATACGAATATGTGTGTGATTGGGCGTCCGTTTGGGTTGCGAAAGATGGTTACGTATGGTCAAAATGTTGTGTTGATGCGGGACTTGACGGATACAATGTATAATTCAAGAAAATCGCCGTTTGTGTCGCATTTCAAGGGAACTGAATTAGTGATTGAATATATTGAAAAATATGTTGCGCCGTCAATCACGTCGGTAGATTTCCTCGGCGGAGAGCCATTCTCCTTCAAAGGAAGCAAAGAGACAACAAAATAAATTTATTGGATGTTGTTTGAAACCGATTAAAGGTCATATACTCGTCACACTTGAAATTTTCGTTTTTTAAGCCGGTATCAAGTTTGTCATGTATCCAATTTTCTTACGTCTCTTATAAAAATGAAAACCGAAATTTTAAAGTGTGATAGAGTATAGTACGGCGCAGTAACCATTTGGAATTTGATAAAGTGAGTTGGAAAAATTTTTGTACAAAATTGTTTTTTTTAGAGTTTCATAAGAATCATAGTTCCGACTTTGCCGGCTTTTTTGAGTAGTTATGATAGATTTTAAACGTTCACACTTTAAATTTTCTTTATCATCGCCTGCCTACCTATCGGCAGGCAGGTTTTTACGCTCTTGAGGCACGCAATTTATAGTACAAACAGAGTATATTTATGATTTTCCCAGTACGATGTTATCTGCGAATATGTTTTATATTATTTTGACGGTAATTATTGGTTGTTGTGTCGGCAGTTTTTTGAATGTGGCGGTTTATCGGTTGCCGTTGGGCAAATCGCTTTCTTATCCGCCGTCGCATTGTCCTAAATGTAAACATCCAATTCGACCGTATGATAATTTTCCGGTATTAGGTTGGTTTTTGCTTCGTGGGCGTTGTAGGGATTGTCGTGAGCGGATTAGTTTGCGTTATCCGGTGGTAGAGTTTGTTTCGGGTTTAATTGCGGGTTCGATTTCGGGAGTGGTTTTTTATTCGCACAACGAAGTATCGTATTTTGATCTTTTAGTAATTTCGTTGTATTATTTTGTATTGGTTATTACGTTCTTTGCGGCAGGTTTGATAGAATTTGACCGAAACAACATACCGGCAAAATTATTTATTCCTGTAACAATAATTACGCCTTTTGTGTTTTATTATCTTGACAGTATAAAATTCTATGCGGTGTTAAATAGTGCGAATTTACTTTGTACAATTGGGACAATTGTTATTTGCGGTGTTATCGTATTTTTTAGCCAGCCGTATTTTGTCCAACTTGCAACAACAAAAACAAAAAAACATTTAACCAGGAGAAATATTCGTGTACAAATAATGTTACCGTTTTTGACTGTTTTGGTGTTAGGTTTAAGTTGCGGGATAATTGCAATTCCGATATTGTTTTTCGGGATAAGAATTGCTTTATTGTTTTTACGTTACAAAAAGTCGCGGAGATTATATTTGCTTTTAACAGGTGCGATTTGGATAACGATTATTTATAAACTGTTCACACTTTAATTTCCTTTATCGCCGTTTGTTTACCAGGCTTTTACGCTATCGAATCATGCAATTTATAGTACAATAAAGTATATTCTTGCAAAATGGTAACTATTCAGTTGCGAGTATAAAATTTGACAATATATTTCGTCCTGAAATGACATTGCGTAACAACCCGCCGTAACGCGGCGGGACAAAATACGCATAAAATCCTCGCCTTGAAAGAGCAGTGCTATACTGTTCGTACTATAAATTGCGCGACTCAAAGTCGTAAAAGCCTGCTTTCCTATCGTAATGCATGCTTTTATGCTCTTGAGGTCTATAATTTATAGTACCAGCATTATAGAGTGTGATAAATATAACGGTAATTTTTTAGCGATTTCCGACAACATAATTGTTGGGTATGACGATGACAAACGAAAATGATAATCTTGAGCTTGAGCCGATAGAGGACGAACTTGAACTTGAGCCGATAGAGGATGACGATGCGAATAAACAAATTGCGCCGGATATTCCGTTCAATGCCGGAGTGCGTTTGATTCCGGTTATTTGTTCCGCGTGCAAGACTAGACTTTATGCCGGCGAGGATCAAGTTGGGCTTTGGAAGCGTTGTCCTGATTGTTATCGTTTAACTGAAATTCGTGCGGTTCCGCCGCGATTTATTTTAACTGCTGACGACCCCGAAGCTGCTGGAGGTTACAATATTAAAGACGCGGAAGTTTCAAAACAAGACATCGCGCGTCTAAAAACAGAAAACTTAAATGCGTTTGAAGCTGATCAGAAATCGCGTAATTTTATTGAACCAAATGATCGTGTTGTGCCTTCGGTAAATGTTGACGAGCCGCCGGTTATTGAGGGTGTTTTGAATAAACTTCTCAAAAGCAACGAAGAAAAAAATGAAGAATATGAAATAATAAGACGTGAGAAACGGATTGAGAATGAGGTTGAAGCGGTTAAAATTGCGGCGCGCAGCGGCAAGTTAGATGAGTATCTTGCAAGTACAAAAGATAATCAACAAAAAACAATTGATCCGGCAGAAAGAAAACGAATCGAAAAACAACGTCAATTTGATGCGGCAACATATTCTTCTTTGTCATCTTTATCAACTTCAACTTCTAAATCATCTACGCCGGTTTCGCCTCGTTTCACACCTCCTCCGCCGCCGCCAACTGCTCCAACATCAACTACAACAACTCTATCAAAATCAGTTTCAACACAAATTCCTTCAACAAAAAAAACATCGTTGAAAGTTTCGGGACGTGTTGTTTCAGAGTTATCGGGATTAGGTTATTCGTCTGGTTCGTTGTGGTTTCCGTTATTTGACAAGCGTTGTCGGGCGCGGCTGATTATTCTTACAATTTGTGGTCTTATTGGTAATTTGATGGGAGAAAATGCGAGGTCAATGATTTGGCAAGCTTCGATTGACAAGGTTTATGATAAGATGCCCGGTTATGTTTACAATTGGGCGGAGAGTGGTTTTCTTTTTATCAATTTTTGGATCGGCATGGTATTGAGTATTATTTGGGTGTGTATGTTATTTTTGTTTGGGATTAGTCTTTTTGATGCGGCAGTTGAGGGCAAGGATCGGGTTGAGAGTTGGATTCCGTTTAATCTTGATTTTGGTATTTCTTATATTGGATGGTCGTTTTTGATTCTTTTTATTTCGGGTTTCCCGGGTTTTGTTGTTTGGCATATATTTGGATTTTTTTTGCCGGATTGGGAGCCGCAGTTGATTATTATTCACTATGTTGGTCAATTTTTTTGTTTCCCGATTCTTTTTTTGTGTGTAATTGAGTCGGATACATTTTACGGCAACTTCCCGCGCAAGACATTAACGAGTTTGTACAAGTATCCGATATTTTGGTTAAAATTGTATTTCAAGGCGGCATTTTTAGCGGGTATTCCAATATTGATTATTATTGGCTTGATGTTTACAGGAACGGTATTTTTTGAACATTGGTTTATGCACTCAGTGTATTATTATGTCATAGCGTCGGTCTTATTGACATTTGGCGGTTATTTTGTTCTATTCTATTTCCGTCTTTTGGGCAAAGCTGCATGGGAAATTGAACAAAAGGAAAAATTGTAATTGAGTACGGGTTGTTTGAATTGGTGAAAAGTAAATCGTGAATCTCTATACTGCTCGTACTATAAATTGCGTGACTCAAGA
>JAITDV010000488.1 GCA_031282385.1 Planctomycetaceae bacterium
TATGAAAAATTTGCAGATTTTTCGGACGCTTGCTTATACTTCTTTAAAAATATAAAGAAGTACAAGGCTGAACTACGTACTATCGCAACTGAAAAATTCCACATCCCATCATAAAAAAATATAACTTTTGCGTTACAAAAAAGGTTTTTTAAAGTAAAAAGAGTATATAAATTACTTGAATCAATAGCATAAAAGCCTGCTTTCGATAGGTATGTAGGCGGTGGTAAAGGAAATTTAAAGTGTGAACTGTTTAAAATGTGAAGAGTATATTTGTCCATTTTAAACGGTTTACTCATATAATTTCGATAATTGCGGAAACAGTTACAAATTTTTATTGAAAATTATTATGAAAATAAATAAGGTATTGTACCGATTATTTGGAATATTTGTTACAAAAAATAATTTGTTATATTTTTTTACAATTTTTTTTGCATTACCAATTTTTGTCCAAGCTCAAACAGCGATGTTACCACCGCCTCCAATGCCGCCGTTTCAACATACGGCGCCGCGTTCTGCCGGTCAAAAGTATATTGAGGAAGTTTGGAGTGAACTTGAAAATGCAACATTTGCAACACCTACATTTGAAGAGCTTGGTACGCTTCACGAAGGTTATTCTTTTGAAGAAATTTGGGAACTTGCCCGTAAATCAAATCCTTCATTGCGTAAAAAAGCAAACTTAATCACGGCAGCAAGAGGTCAAAAAACACAAAAAAGTTTGTATCCGAATCCGACATTATTCTACGCCGGCGATAATCTCGGCGTAAATGACAAAATTGGTAAACACGGTTTAGCTATTTCACAAGAAATCGTTCCGGCAAAAAAGAAAAAACTTGATCGTGCTATTGCGTCTTTCGATGTTATTGCCGCGCAAAAAGAATACTCAATGGAATGCGTAAAATTACACAACGATCTGCATATTGCATATAACGAATTGATACACGCAATTTTGATATGTAAAGTCGAACAATTTGCACAAGATATTAGTAACGATTTGCTTCAAGTCGCAAAAACATTACAAGCTGCAGGTAAATCAAATTCTATTGATGTGCTGCAATTTCAGACAATGTTGTTTTCGTCGGCGTTGAATCTCAAGCAAGCTGAAAATAATAGATTAGCAAAATGGCAAAATCTTGTATCAATTGCCGGCATACCTGACTTGCCGTATCAACCTGTTCGCGGTTCACTAATTGACCGTACTCCGCGCCGCGACTGGAAAACAACTTGGACTCAATTTCAACACACAAGTCCGCAACTCGAATTGGCAAATTTAAAAATCACACAGGCAAGATCACAACTTGCACGTGCAAAAGCCGATAGAACGTCAAATGTTGTTGCAACATTTTCTATGGCAAGAGATATTCCGGCTAAAAAAACTGTTCCATTTGTCGGCATTTTGTTGCCGTTGAATATTTACGATAGGAATCAAGGAAATATTGCTAAAGCGGGCGCAGAAGTCGCGGTTACTAATAGAGAAGTTGAGCGGTTGACGTTATCATTACAAAAACGGTTAGCGGAAGTGTTTTACCGATATGACAACGCATGTGAGTTGATTCGGGTTTATGAGAAAAATATCATTCCTGATTCTTTTGAAGCGTTACGAAAAATTGGAGAAAATTATTCAGATGGAAAAATGACATATCTTGAGTTATACGCACAACGAAAATTTGTCATCAACACACTATTACAATACATCGACGCTCTAAAAACAAAAGCAATTACTACCATACAAATAGACGGAATGCTGTTGGAAGGAACATTAGATTGAATTCGGAATTATCTGATAGGAATTGCTTACAAGTTGGTTTTGAATAATTATGAATATTTTTGTATCATTTAATTCGATTGGAGCAATTGAACGAGATGATACAAAAAACAAAACCGACTTTTAAATAATGAAGTAGCTAGCGTTATTTTATTTTGGAATATTGTCTAAGCAGATAGGTGCGTAATCTTCGCAGTAGTTTGGCGGCGGGTCGGTGAGTTTGAAATTGTTTGCTCGGATGTTGCGTACAATTTCTTTTGCCTGTGATATTGCTTCGTCTAATTCTGGTTGGTTCCATTTTGCCGGTTTGATTTCTGTATTATTATTTTTTGACAAATTTACATACGCGAGATTTATTGTTGCGCTAAATCTGCCTGTTCGTTGCAAGATATAATTATAAAGTGGTAACTGAAAATCTAACCATTTATCGTTTTTATAACTGTCTTCAGGCGACTTGTTTGAGGTTTTATAATCAATGATTGTGTATTTTTTGTTTTCTTCGTTGTAGTCAATTCTGTCAATTCTTCCGATTAAAAATGTTTTTTCGCCATCTACATCAAGGAAATTTGTACCGTTACATTCTGTTTTATCCAACTTAAATTCTACATGTAAAATTTTATTCCCGTTTCTCCGGTGTTTTGCTTGACATTGTGCAAATGATTCTAACCGGCTTACCGCACGTTCAATCTGAATAGTAATTGCCGCACGCGGAGATTCGCCGAAATTCTTTAATGCAATTTCAGACAATTTATTTTTGAGCCACGATTCTATAAATTCGGCGTTCTCTGAATTGCGTATTGTTTCATCGCTTATGCCGAACTCATACAAAACCGCATGTATCAAATTGCCGAATCCAAGTGGAGTAATTTCCTCCGCCGAATCGTCAATTGGAAAAAGACCAAGACGCCGCTTGAGATAATAACGATACGGACAACGTACATAATCTGCAAATTCCGTAACCCACATTTCACGAATCGTTTCAATATACGGCAACTCCGGTTCATGAAACATAAATTTGTTTGCCAACTTATCATCAAGCGAATTTACAAGAATCACTTTAGGTTGTTTCGGCATTTCACCCAAAAATTGCTTAACACGTTTGGCAAGTTTCATTCGTTCTTTAGGATTGTTGTCATCCGTAGCAAAAAGCAATCTGCTCGGAATCATCGTAAGATCACCTGCAACCGAAAACCGTGAACAAATTAAATGAACGTTACCTTGTTGCCGTGTATTTATTGTAACAGTAAGTGCGTAAAGGTCGCGGGCGTAACGCCGTTTGTTGTCCAGTATCTTCAAATCAACACGAATCTTGTCCGGCAAAAACGTATCAGCAATCATAAAAGACGGAATAAAACCATCATTCATTCCAGACACAATTAAAAGTTGCGCGTCATCCATCGCCGCCTCAAGCCAACCGATTAAATCTATCGCAGCAGCATCAGGATAAGGAGAAATAAATTCAGGATTAAGCAACGACAATTGCAGATTTATCGTTTCAAAAATTGTCATTGCCGGTAACAATTCTTTGGGAATTTTATTAATCCTGCGGTTTATATCTGCAATACAGTCAAGTGATTCTTTTATTATTGATCGATTATTATTGTAGTACAATTGTGTAAGAATTGAGTTGATTTTTTCAAGATAAATTTCAGGTTGTTTGCGAGGCTCTTCAATATTGTGCGGATCAAAAATATCAAGCCCGATTAAACCGCAAATAACTTCCCACATTTTTGTAATCACTTCATCCATTTCTTTTGTGGTATTGTTATCGGCGTAAAATGATTGCCAGTTACCGTCAATTTTATCGGGAATAAATTTATTGCAATATTGATCAAGTGCCAACAATAATTTGTAATGTTTTGTGTCGGCGGAGAATTTTTGTTTCAAAAAATCATACATGTCGGGATGACGGACAAGCTCCGCTAAATTCATAAAACTACGCGACTTAATAAACCGCGAAAGCAAATCAAGAAAACGATAAACCGGCGTATGTTTTAATTCCATACCTTTAAAATGCGACAACTTTATATTTGCTTCTTTGAAACGCCGCTTAAAAAACGGCAACGTTTCATTGTTCGCCGCAACTATAGAAATTTCGCCCGCCGCAAACTTACCGTCCGGCGAATCAGGATTACACGCAACATTGAGACGCCGTAACACCGCATCCGCCTCAAAATCAGAACGCTCAACAATCTCAATCTGCGAATCATCAATCCAAACAACTTCATTGATCCACTTATCAGGAATAATACAACCGCATTCATCAAACTGATCTTTCTTTTCGTCAGGCGCAAAAATCAATGCTGTTACAAATTCAGAAAACTTTTTAACAAGTTCCTTCTGCAACGTATTCATATCAACCAAACCAACAAGAAAAAATTGTTTGTTTTGTTTTTTGAGAGAGTCGCGTATTTTTTCGTATTCTTTTTTGGCTTTTTCGCCTTTATTTTTTACAGCAAATAAACGCGCGCTTTGTAAGTCCCAGATTTCATACTCATCAATAATTTCGTGGTATTTTTTTTTCAATTCAGCAAGAGTTTCCCATCTTGTAGTTTCTTGCGGCAAGCCGAGAGCTTTACATTTTTGCGCTATATTCTCGAAGTCAATACTTTCTGAAACAAGTTCATAATGCAGCGACGCAAATGTTCTTCCCAACGCAAGACCGTTTTCAATATCATATTCGTCGAGAGTAAACGGCAAAAGATGTTGCAACGCTGTAGGATTAGAAGTTTGCAGATCGAGGATTGCGCGTCGCCATGCGAAGTGTTGGGTTTCGTCGTTTGCGATAGGGTAATGTTGTTCGTAGAATTTTTCGGGCAATGAACTGAGCGTAATAAATTCTGGCGGATACCATGCGGGATCAAGCTCGCCCTTGTCTGCAAGAATAGTAACTTGCTCTGTCAATATTTCCTCAAATCGCGGAATTGCACGATGAACAGGAAACGCCAAAACAACAGAAGACAAATCAAACCGCCGCGTTACTTTGACATTATCAGAATCAACTCGTTCCAATACAAATTTGTCAAGTAAATATTTTGCAGTTTTAAAAAGCAACGGACAATCCCAATCAAGAAATTCTCGCTTTATCATTTTTTTAAGTTTGATGTACTTATTACACATCAATAATTTTTTTTACGATATTGTTCATATTTGTCATGTCTCTAAAGTCTATTTTGTCCATTGCAAAAAAGAAAATATATACTCTGCTTGTACTATAAACATCCGTCGATTCTTATCAAGCTTGACGAAAATTTCACACATTATACTTGATAGTTACCATTAATCTTTATTCCTGATTTTGTGTTTTTTGATTATTATTTTTTTCGGCGGGGACGTACACAACACGACCATCAGGTAATCGATAGGCTTGACCGAGTAATTCGCCGCGTCCTGCACCGATAGCAGTTGTTGCCTCGTAGTGTTTAATTTCTTCGCCTTCCTTGATAATTATTTCCATATCATGTTGACCCGGATTTGTGATTACTGTGTAATCTTTGTTTTTCAAAAGAGACGGAACTTGTAAAAACGAAACCAACGCAACCATTAACGCAACAGAAAAAACAAGCATCACGTCAACAAGATTCGCCACCGATGAAAGAGGATTAATATCGCTCTCAGGTTCTTCTTCCAATAAAACCCGTCCTTTAGACGATTTCAACGATTGTAAATTTAACATCTTTATTTTGTGGATATGTTATTGAATTTGACAATATTCTCTTCAAACTTTTTTAGTTCACAATCAAACGTTATCATGCTAATCATTATTTAAACTGTTCACACTTAAATTTACTTTACAGCCGTCTGCTTAACCATCGGAAATCAGGCTTTTATGTTCTTGAGTTGCGCTATTTATAGTACGAGCAGTATATGACATTATTTTTTGGGTTGACAAATAAGATGATCGCTTGTTATTAAAAAGTAACTATTCAGTCGGCAACTCCGCAACTCTACACGTAAAAAATTCTTGGCAGTCATGAACGCAGTGCCGTGACCGCTTAAAACAACTGAATAGCTGCTTTATTATTTTATTTCCGGGACTCGCTCGGCGGCAAATGATAGCAGAATAGAATCATCACGATACCAACTTTTTTTCGCACTATGAATTGACAACGCAATCAAGCTAATAAGAACTCCGACAACTGTTGTTGCGAATGCTATTATCATGTTATTTGACAACGTTTCCAGATCGCCTCTTGCCAAACCGACCAACGCGGGACCTAATGGAATAAGTGTTCCCATTAATCCAATTGCCGGACCGTATTTAGTAAGGTCGGAAATTTTTTGTAATTCGGTACGGCGCGACGATTCAACTGAAGCGATACGTTTATTGATGAGAAGTTGATCTTTGCTGTCGGAAATAATCAAATTCAACGTTACTTCAAAATCGTTATTACCATCAAACGGCGGTATAACAGCGGACTTGCTTTCAAGTGCTGTTACAAGTTCTTTTTCTTTCTTACGGCGCTGCATCCGCGATATAAACTCACTAACCGTGATTCCAGCAAGATAAAGCGTGTAAACAAGACCGAAAAGCAACGCTAACATTACCGGAATCATCAACGAAATTGAGATAATGTAGAAAATTGATGAAAGGATTGACATTTGATTTAATGTTGTAGTAGTTAATTGTTAGTAGTAGGCATTGGCAAACCGATATATTTTTCGTAATGCTCCGATAATATCTTTTGTCCAATACAATGAAAAGGTTTATTAAACTGTTCACACTTGAAATTTAGTTTACCGTTGCCTGCTTACTTATCTTAAAGCAAGTTTTTACGCTCTTGAGTCAGGCAATTTATAGTACGAGCAGTATAATTGATTTTGGTTTATGTTTAATTTTGCCTTGTCTGAATCCTATTAAAAATATTATGACCATAGCAGCTAATGTTACGAGCAATATTGATAAATTTGGAATATAAGGGTTACTTGTAAATGCGTTCATTGAAAGTTTTGTCGTCATGCATGGTAACAACGCACCTGAACAAACAAGGAAAAAACCAATAAAAAAATGTATCGCAATAAGTTGATATTTGTTAAACCACGAAACAATAAACGCAATCATCAACAGAATTATCGTTACAACAATTCCGACTTGAAATCCGATATTGATCGGGGCGGTTTGGCGTGTGGAAATCATTATGTTTTGCTCAACCCAAAATATAAACACAAGAAGTATCGGCGAAGGTAAAACATTAACCGCCGCAATAAACCACGAACGAATTTCATGCAATAATTTACCTTTACGCGATTCGCAAAATTCTTGTCTTATTGAGCCGAAAACGGTAATTGTTGTCATTATTATTTGGATAATGGACAATCCGTTAAGGACGTTGGGACTCATCAGCCAGAGTTGAAACATTTTAGGCGACTGCGAATCCGCTTTCGGTGCAAACAATACCGACGCAATCATAATTAAGCTTATTGTCAAAATAAACATATTTACACTTCTTGAACGGACAAGGGAAATCGCACTCGATACCAATATCATTACCGTTAACGCCACAAGCATTGATCCGACCCATTGTTCGTCCATACTTTGCCAAAACGGGCTAACTATAAAAGTGTTCATATTTATCGTTACGAAATTGATGATTGTGTGATTATTCCCGTAGGAAAAATATCTTTCAGTAGAAAAGAATTATTTATTCGCGGTACATTTCCAACGCATAAAACAACGGATTCATAACTCTACTATTCTTTCTTGAAAATTCAGTTTTGTTTTTTTAACTGTTTACATCTTAAATTTCTTTTACTGCCGCCGGCTTTTACGTTCTTGAGTTACGCAATTTAACGGACAAAACGGACTTTGGACTATGACAAACACAAGCGTTATTTCAAAAACCAAACATTCAAGTGTGATGTATATAGAAGTTATTTAATGATTTTTTAGACCAAATTTTTTCCTCAAATCTTTTCCTTCATCGGTTAGTTTTTTGCCCAATTCTAATTGTTCAGGAGTCAACACGGCTTTCATTTTATTGTTGTATTCTGAAGCGGTTTCTTTCATTTGAGTTTGTATTTTTTCTCTGATATTTTTTTTCTCTTTGTCGATGTAATTTTTTGTATCGGAGTTATTTTCGTTATTGTTTGGGCGGTTTGTTTTTAGTATTTCCTGATATTTTCCGCTGCGTTCAACTTCAAGGTCGCGTAATTTTTTTAATTGTTCGGCGGAGAGGTTGAATATTTCGAGTTTGGTGGCGTAAAGTGCGTTTGCGTTGAATCCACCGTCGAGTTGGAATTTGTAGGTTAGTACTAATTCTTTTTGTTTTGGTGTGAGAATTTTGTAAATTTCGTTACGAAAATCATCATCCATTTTGAACCCTTCATCCGGCGGCGGATCAACTCCGCGTTTACCGTTTCTGCCGTGCGGGAAGTAAGAATTATCGACGGCGGATTTGAGTTTAGAAATCTGTTCCTCTGTCAATTCCAATGCTTTTACCAAACTTTCGGTTTTGATAAAAACTTCAAATCGTTCCGCCTCACTAGGTTTATTTGCCCAAATATTCGCAACAAAAATTAGCGCAACAAAAATTATGGTCGAAATTGTAATAACTGTTCTCTTCATGTCAATTGTTCTTATAAAAAAGTTTCTTAATGGTTAAGTTACTTGTGTAAGCACAAACACAAGCAACAATGTTTTTGTCAGCCGGATTACACAAATTAATTCAACTTTTCTCGATAATTCATGCAATCCGGTTTGACAATTGTTAAACTATGCACACTTTAATTCGTTATTGTCCGTAGGCTTATTTGTCGGAAGTCTGTATTGATACCATATTTACAACACCGAAATTTAAAATATGTTTGTTTAATAGTTCTATAATTTTGAATTCCATTTGGAATTACTTTGTTAAATCGTTTGTAATTTCTCCGCCTGATGCAATCAGTGGTTTACTGTAGTCTATCAATCCTTACAAACTTTCCTTGAACAAAACAATTGACATACGAAAATAAGTTTTTCTTAACAAACAATGGCGAATATTAAACCCGAATCTCAAAATCCGTCAAGCGGGAATGAATAAACCTTTTCGCTAACCTGTAGGAGACCACCTTGACCCTTCCGAAGGAGGGGAATTATTCGCCTCCCTCGGAGGCGTATTCTTATTCCCCTCCTTTGGAGGGGTTAGGGGTGGTTTATTAATACGACTGAATAGTTACGTTTATTTTGGCGTGCTGCTTTTTTGTCTGATTTGTTCCTATTCCCTGATTTTTGTCATATTATTGCATCAAATATTATTTTTCCAAAAATGATATGCCGTAAAAACAAGGGTTTCATAAATTCCGTTTCAATAATTTCTGCATCTTTGGGGTTCAAAATATATGCCGAAATTGAGTAAGATTTAATCATCTGCTCTTTTAATAAAAGCTGTTATGAAGTTTGCAAAAGTCCAGTTACTAAAATGAAAATAACCATTCAGTTACGTTGGTTATTTAATTTTGGCAATATAATTCCGATTGCAAAAATGAATAATCAACGCAATAAGGAGCAAATAAATCGTCGGCATCCAAAGATGCATAAACGAATAGATCATTACTGTTTCACCTTTGCATAAAATATTGATTTTGTCGCCTACTTTGTAAAAATTTTTTTTCGTTGTTCCGAAATTTGATATGAAACTTTTTTGTTCTCCGGTTTGCGAAATAAATTCTATAACTGGATAATAAAAGTTTTTTATCCGCTTACCTTTGCCTTTCGTCTCAACTTTAACTTGCGTGATCAATCCTTTTATTCGTTCTGTGTTGTAATAAAAAGCTGCCGAATTATAAAAAGTAAAAATTCCAACACCCATCAAAAATAAAACCAAACATCGAATTGCATAATGTACCTTTTTCGAATAAAACATGACAATTGCCTCCTGTTTACAATGTTATTAAACGACAATTTTGTGATAACTATACTCATCTCAATTTAAAATTCGATTTTCATTTTTGTAAGAAGATATCTGTTACAAATTGGACTTTGAGGACATGACAAACCGAATGTTATATTAAAAAAACGAAAATTCTATATCAATAAGTTTGAAACTGTTCACACTTTAAAATCAAATTCAAATGAAATGATACAAACAAAGATCATCTTCAAGGTAAAGTTATTGTTTCACCTCCGTCTATTGTTGCGGCGGCTTGCCATGTTTGGGGTTTTATTGAGTTAGGAATAAAATGTACGCTGCCGTCCGCAAATCCGGCATTGACGCCGTTTACGTGAAAACTTCTTGCCCCAAAAATTCCTACGCCGTGAAATTGAATATCAGGTAAATTAAAATTAGGCACATAGTAATTGTTGTACGAACTATATCTCGGATAACCCCAAAGCCACGCAGCACCGCGACTGGAATCCCATTTACTACCCATATCCGTATAATGTTTAATTCCGCCCGTAGCTTCCGGTTCTACCGAAAATGCAGCAATTCCACCTTTAGTACCTGGTGTATTATCTCCTGCGGAGATCGGATTATAGACGTCCTCTGTAGTAGAACTAACATCGGCAAATCGTCTCATTATCGGAGCATCGCCGGTTGTTGGTGAAGTGCTGTTATCGCCAATTCTGGTTTCAGAGAGAATTGTTGTATTGGATGTTCCATCAGCAATAGCGTGAATATTTGTTGCTGAGTTATAGTAGAACAAACCGTCTGTTTTGTAACGTAAATCAAAATTCGGGTAAGTTCCGCTGCCGGTTGCAAACATGTAATTTGTACCGCTTGCTAAAATTCGTGTACCATCATTTGCCTCACCAACATCGTATAAAGTCTCAAAAGTATCACTTGGACATCTGAAAATTTTTGCCTTAACTTTGAATACCTCTATCAAAGCAGGATTGATATAAACTGGGGCACCTCTACCGCCGCCGGTTGCTAGCGGAATAGTCAAATCAACCAAAGACGCTAATGCTTCTTGCTCAATATACGGTAACAAATGAGCATGAATCGAAAATGATGCATTTGCTCCCGTACTAAGTCCTGGAAATTGTTCATTTGAGCTGTGATAATTGTGTGTTGCAATTAACCATTGGCGCATGTTATTTGAGCAAGCCATCCGCCTTGCAGCTTCCCGCGCCGCTTGTACCGCCGGCAACAATAATGCGATCAAAATCCCGATTATTGCAATCACAACCAATAATTCTACCAAAGTGAAACCGCTTAAACTTTTTATAATAGATAAGCCGGATTTAACATCTTTATGTTGTGGTTTTGTAAGACACGTTTGAAAAAGATATATGTAATGGTTTTTCACTTGCATACCTCCATTATTTTTTATAATTTTATAATTTGGTCAAACCGAATTTTTTGCGCAAGAACACAACATATAATTAGTAACAAAAAATACGAACTGCGCAAATTCAGTTTGAGACAATAATTAAGTTTGTTATAGCTGTGGATAAATTGACAATTTGATATGTAATCCGACAAACAGTCAGCATACTAATTGCAATGCGCAACAGAAAACACAAAACTCAAACACAATTTAAGATCAAACCAGAATCGGCGGCGCACGGCATGAAGGTACACCATACACGAGTTGTGTGTTTTGTGAAACCGAAATTAAGAGTAGTGCGGATAAGATTTCTGTAACAATAATTGTAGCAGTGTCAAATGAAAATAAAGGAACTGTTGTACAAAGAAATTTGCAAATGCTGCATTCATGATTTGAGTCTATGTCGTCAGATTTTGGATCTGTGTTGGCAAATATGTTGTGCTGCGAATTGGAATGCGGCAGGCAAGAATCACAAGTTATGCTGTTACACATTCCGTCGCCGCAATTTGTGTTATCGAGGTGAAAGTGCAACATGGGCAACAGAATCAGCGCATAGACATAAACAAGCAACGACAATAAAGCTTTAATTTGTCGAATTGTTTTATGAAATAATCT
The DNA here is from genome assembly GCA_031282385.1 of Planctomycetaceae bacterium. GTDB lineage: Bacteria > Planctomycetota > Planctomycetia > Pirellulales > Thermoguttaceae > WRKP01. The sequence goes on from JAITDV010000488.1 coordinate 11,630, forward strand.
TTTCATCGTACAAAAAATTGCCCAAAAAACCAACCAAGCTCCGATAAATCCAATACCAAATTCCAACACCGCTAGAGTCAAAATTTCAAAGTCGCAGAGTATAATAGCAAACAGTCTGTTTGTCAAGTGCTATTTTTATATACTTTTCGTACTATAAATTGCGTGACTCAAGAGCATACAAGCTTTACCTTCCGATAAGTAAGCAGGCGAAAGTAAACGAAATTTAAAGTGTGAACAGTTTAAAACCTCAAAATATCAATTCAAACTGTTCACACTTTAAATAGTTGTCCCTGAAAAAGTCTTTTTGTTGTTTTAATGGTAGCCAACTTGTTCGCGGCGAGTTCGTTTGAGCGTCTGAATGGGTACTCCTTGTCAATTAATTTTGATAATAGACCTTTTCGCTAACCTGTAGGAGACCACCCTTGACCCCTCCGAAGGAGGGGAATATTCGCCTCCGAAAGAGGCGTCTCCTTATTCGCCTCACTCGGAGGCGTATTCTTATTCCCTTCCTTCGGAGGCGTATTCTTATTCCCTTCCTTCGGAGGCGTATTCTTATTCCCTTCCTTCGGAGGCGTATTCTTATTCCCTTCCTTCGGAGACCTCATTCTTATTCCCCTCCTTCGGAGACCTCTTCTTATTCCCCTCCTTCGGAGGGGTTAGGGGTGGTCTCGGAGGAGTTAAAGGCGGTTTTTCGTTGTAGTTTTTTTGTTGCGTTGATGTATTTTTAGGTTAGAGAAAAGGTCTAATA